>CAZDAA010000130.1:0-1502 GCA_964503555.1 uncultured Candidatus Nitrosopelagicus sp. | reverse complement strand
TTGCCTCAATTGGCTTTGGGTTATCATTTTTCCTAGATCCATTGATTGTTTCACTTTTAGTTGTTGCATCCATTGCTGTCATAACTGGAATCCATCATACTGATGGATTGGCAGATTTTGCTGACGGTCTCATGACTAGAGGATCAAAAGAAAAAAAACGCAAAGCCATGAAAGATCTTTCAACTGGGTCGGCGGGAATTGTTTCTGTTGTATTGTATATAGCTGGTGCAATCATCGCCTTGTCACTAACGGATGGTTATGCACTATTCCAAGCCATATTACTTAGTGAAATTTTAGCAAAATTTTCAATGGTTTTGATGGCAAGCATTGGTAATTCCGCGGCGACTGGTTCTAATTCACCATTCATGCAAATTATGAAGGATAAAAGAAGGCTTGCGGTTGCTGCTATTATCACAATTATTCCACTTGTTGTTATAGGTGGTACTGTAGGAATGATACTTTTTGGTGCATCAATTGCTGTTACAATGATTTTGGTTGGTATATCTACTAGAAGTTTTGGCGGAATTACTGGGGATGTTCTTGGTGCGGCTAATGAACTTACAAGGCTATCATCTCTGTTAATCTTTGTATCATTATGATTGGATTAGTCATGGCTGGAGGCAAAGGAACCAGGATGGATCATTCTGATGAAAAATTATTACTCGAATACAAAAAACCAGTAGTCTTCAATGTAATTGATGCGCTACGAAATTCTAATTGCTTTTCTAAAGTTATTGTAGCTACAAGCCCAAACTCACCCAATACAAAATCTGCATTAGAACAAAATGGAATAGAAACTTTATCCACACCAGGAAATGGATATACCAATGATCTAAATTCTCTACTACAAAAAATGGAAGGATTTTTGTTTGTTATTTCCGGAGACTTGCCACTACTAGATGAAAAAATCATTCAGATTATGACTGAAAAATTTAATCCAAAAAATGTTTGGACCAGTTTTCTTGTATCTAAAAATTTTTTAAACTCCTTGAATCTAGAATCTGATCTATTGATTAATTATAATGATATTGAATGTGTGTATACTGGAATTTCTATCATAAATGCAGACAAAATTAAAAATTTGAATCTAGTTAAAGAAACTTACATAATTTTAGACGATAAGAGAATAGCTTTCAATTTGAACACAAAGAAAGATTACGAGTTACTCAGCAGTTCCTGAAACTTTACCAATTATTTTTGCTTTTGAGCCAGTTGGTTTTACTATAACATTTCCACAAGATTTGCAAGTTATAGGTGTAGACGCATGTGAAAAAACTACATTTTCAGTATCACATTCTTTACAATTCACTTTTAAGAATTTACTACTTGGTTCTGGTATAATTATATGCTCTCTCTTCATTTTGCAACCAACTCGAATTTTCTTATTCTAATACCTTTTTTCATCATCTTCTTTTTACATTCTGGACACGTTAAAACCTGTGTAACTTTCTTTGTTGTTTTTGCAGGCTTTGCAAGCTTTGGGAACTTCTGACCACCATATC
>CAZDAA010000129.1:0-1539 GCA_964503555.1 uncultured Candidatus Nitrosopelagicus sp. | reverse complement strand
AGTGTTGTCAGGAGTAATCTTTTCTCCAACAAGCTCCTCAAGAGGAGATTTTCCATTACTAGTTGGTTTTAAAAATTGTTCAACCCTTCCAGTTTGACCAGTCCATGATCTATTGAACCATTCTTGTGGTCTACTAATAGATGCTCTATATTTGAAATTCCATTTGTCAGCACCTCTATCCAAACTTTCTTGATCTAAAGCAGTTAATTCATCTTTATAGCTTAGTTCGTCAACATAACTAGAACCATGCAAATTGATAATTTCTCTCTTATCACCCAAATCATGAAGATGTCTAGCAAAACTCATGAATGGAGCAATTCCTGTTCCACCGCTTACACAAACAATTCTTCTTTCATCCTTGCTACCATCACCCATCTCCTCATTAATTTTTAAAGCAGCACCAGTTGGTGGAATCCAGGAAACTTCATCACCCTCACCTGCATTAAATAATGCAGTTGTTACACGACCTGGTAAAGGTTTTCTAACCCATCTGACTACTAGTTCAATATACTTTTTATTTTCAGGATGTGAAGCAATTGAGTATGCCCTACGAATAATTTTATTATCTTCACTTTGTATTGGCATTCCAACTGTAATGAATTGACCTGCTTCATAATTTGGAATTACACCATCACTTGGAACAAGTCTAAAAACTGCTAAATCTTCTTTTAGTAATTGAACATATGTGATAATAGCCTTTTTGTCGATTGCCATAGGTGTTGATCCGCTTAGTTATGGTTAAAAATATTGTGATGATTCTTAGGCTAACCTAAATTATTACTGGTTTAGAAATCCTAAAAGGGCGATAAATCATAGTTTCTCTATGGGCCGGTCGTTCAGCCTGGTAGGATGCGCGCATGGCATGCGTGAGGTCAAGGGTTCAAATCCCTTCCGGTCCATTCGACATTTTTTCATATTTTTCAAGTAGAAATATTAATTCTTCATCTGCATTTTCACTCAGTTTTTCAATTTCATTGTCAAAAATTTTACCTCCTATCTTAAAAAACGCTTGAACTGCATTCTTTCTCACTTCAATTTTTTTATCATCAAAGCAGTTTCTGATGAGATTTATTGATTGTTGAGCATTTAGATGTGCCAATGCACCAAGAGCATAAGATCTTACCATACTACTAGTATCCTGTATCAATCTTTCAACATATGGTATTGCATTAGAATCTCCTCTATTTGCTAAAACAAGAGACAAAAAACCTTTAACATTGTTACTTTCTGAATTCAAACCGTCAATCAAAATGTCTGATATGTCATTTTCATTAAGAAAGAGTGAATAAAATGCTTCACCCCTTACCTGGATATTCTGATCATCTAGTTTTGATATGATTTTTTTGATAATCTCCGGATTTTGTGTATGTATATGTTCTGAGATTTCAGTTTTATCTATTTTTGATTCATCCATGATGAATCAATTATAGATAGTAAGATGTAAAAATATTCTGAATATTATTCATGTTTTTAGATCTGATTTAAATTACACCCAATGCTCAGGGCAGTATGTCAACCGACAACACAGAAACAAACACA
>CAZDAA010000128.1:0-1599 GCA_964503555.1 uncultured Candidatus Nitrosopelagicus sp. | reverse complement strand
CCTCACCTGGTGTTTCTGCACCTAGTTCGACCAGTCGTGCATAAACCCTAACTACGTATGCTAGAGCGCCCATAAAGGCTACGACTACACCCATGTTAAACATCCAGTGATTTGGTACTGCGAAGATTTCTTCGACAAACCAAAAGTGCCACATCTCATTGATACCAATTGTAAACATTGTTGCCAAGTAACCAAGAATGGTCATCTTGAGTCCAGTGTTCATTGAATTATTTGGTCCTCTAAGAATCGGAACTTTTCTATCATAGATTGCTACAGATGCCCATCCCAATGGCAGAGCTATAAAGTGAGAATATAGCCACCAATGTGCTGGAGTAAATGCGCTGTCTCTAATAGAAGTCTGGTGTAGAGAGCCGTCAACAAAGTTGTCAACCTCTACAGAAGCTGCAGTAGATCCCATTGAGATAACAATAAGCCAGATCTTTTTCAATCTGTGAATTTCTACCTCTTTTGGAATTAGTGCCGGCATTTGTGCCATAGATATTATAGTAATCTTTTGACATATAAGCTAACCACCTAGTATCAACATGATATTTTTGTAATTTTTTGATTATTTTTGATGAAAAATATAAAAATTCTAAAAATTTACATATTTTTATACTTAATCTATACTGTTTTTTACTCATATTTCATTGATTAGCTTCATTGTTAATCAATGAAGTATATATAGCCAAAAAATAGGCATGATTTACAGTCATTTGGCTTAGATTTAATTTAAAGTAGACCTAAATGCCCTGATGAAACTAAATCCACAGCTTTTGAGGCTAAATAGGAATCTTCTCCTATGCTGTATCATATCAGCATTATTCTCAGCAGGAGTAGCACAAATGCTCTCAGAGGAGGAGAGCTATCTCAATACAACAATAACAATTTTGGCGGGATATGGAGTATTCTTTGGATTTTTTGGATGCCTATTCTATCTTGACAACAAGAAGCGATACCAGGCCATGAAGCCTCAACTAATCAAAAAGGAACTGATCAAACTAGCCTCATCCTTTGGAATAGCCGAGATTGTGTATCTTGGAATAAGATGGTCTCTGATGTTTTACTTTCTAGAAATTGAACTGGAACCATTTGCAGCGTCATTAGCTTCTGAAGCCATCGCCACATTATTTTATTTCACAATAGTTTCGGCGGTACTGAAGGTTACCAAAGCTTACTGATTTGAAATAAGATAATATATGCTAATATCAGATAATCAATAATGAGTGTTGTTCCTCAATCAAGGTTAGATCTTCTGACAGAAATGGAAGAGAGATATGAAAAAAAAGACACAGGATATTTTGTGAAATTATTAGAGCATGATGATTATGTAATTCGTTGCAGAGCAACTTGCATCCTTGTAGATATAGGCGGTGAGGATAAGGTTTCATACATAGCCAAAGTTTTGAAGGATGATCCAAATGAGCTTGTTAGACATGAAGCTGCATTTTCACTAGGACAGATGTGTTACAGTAACGGTATTGAACCATTAGAAGATGCAACAAAAAATGATTCTAGTATGTTTGTCCGACATGAAGCAGCAATTGCATTAGGTGTAATGGGTTCTAAGAAAGCACGTGAAACTCTTGAAAAGGCATT
>CAZDAA010000127.1:0-1667 GCA_964503555.1 uncultured Candidatus Nitrosopelagicus sp. | reverse complement strand
TCATTCGTGAGTTGGTTAATTCGGTATTGTTAGAACATGGGCATGAAGAATATAGACACAAACTAGCCCGAGTTGGACTACCTACATTTGAAGTACAGGAGATGATAACAAATGCAGAAAGTGTCGATAATGGGGTTGAGGGATTATTATTCAAGACAGGCCAAACTGTCTTCGCTGAACATCTTCTCACAAACACTCTTCCAAAAGATGTAGCGGATGCACATCTCTCAGGCGATCTTCATATTACTAATCTTGGTTTATGGTCGATCCTACCAGATACTATATTCATCAATGTAAAGACCTTGATTGAGGATGGCATAGATCTCAAAGGGAAGTCACTTGGAGTTTGCAGAATTCCATCAGTAAAGACTGCTAATGAACTATCTTCTGCATTATCTATGATAATAGCGCTCATATCAAAAGAGGCTTCTCAGGAAGTAGTTCTGGACGAACTGATACCGTTGTTCTCAAAACATTCAAAAGATCTACCAGATCTTGAACGCAAACTTGTTGATTCCTTTACGACTTCTTCTACAACTGTAGGATACAGCAAGATGCCAACAATGGTATCATTTAGGATCCCACTGGGTACAGACCAAAAAATTGTAAAGACTGTACTCTCCGCCTATAAAACATATGCAAAACTTACACCAATTCCAAAGATAGGGCTTGTTATTGATTATGAGAAGGGAAAAATTTCTGATGTGTCCACGATAATATCTGAAATTATTGCTCTTGGAGGCAGGATAATGTTTGCGAAACATAACATATCACAACAAGGAATCGTTTGTAAAAAAAATTCAAC
Source organism: uncultured Candidatus Nitrosopelagicus sp. (assembly GCA_964503555.1). Taxonomy (GTDB): domain Archaea; phylum Thermoproteota; class Nitrososphaeria; order Nitrososphaerales; family Nitrosopumilaceae; genus Nitrosopelagicus. The sequence continues at coordinate 862 of CAZDAA010000127.1, read as the reverse complement.
TTCTGCTGTGTTACATCTGGGTTCATTATCTATCAATCTTCCTCGTCTGGCATTTGAATCAAACAAAGATGAAACCTATTTTCGAGCAAGGCTTGCATTATTAATGAAGCCTGCTTTAGCTGCTATGGCTTTACGCAATAAAACCATCTCAAATCTTATCAGGTTGGGAGTTAATCCAATACTTGCTAATAATACCCAGTACATGCAACATGGGACAGCATCTTTGGTGGTTAACTTAGTAGGCTTACAAAATGCAGTTTTTGGTATTTTGGGATTCAAAGATAATAAAGAGGGTCAGGATATTCTGCACAAAGTAGTTCAAACAGCTGTAGACATTGCTTCAAAGAAGGGCAAAGAACTTGGAATAGATGTGATTGTTGGAATGACTGATAGTGATGGTTCTGACAGATTTATTTCTCTAGATGGCGAAAAATATGGAAAGAGTTCTGTACAAGAAATCACCGACACCGAAGCCTATTCACAGGGAATGGTATTTGATATTGATACCATATCAAATCTAACTGGAAAAAGTATAGAGATCACAGAATGTAATAAGATTAGTAAAATCCTTAGTGGCAATTTATCCGTACAAATTGCGATACCAAAAGGCACTGGGGTAGATAGAATTAAAAAAGTAATTGAGAAGGCGTCTGGCATCACCAGCTCATTCAAGCCTGTTATGCCAGTATCAACGTGCGGAAATTGTGGGTTCAAAGATGACAAGTTGTCAGAAAAGTGTCCTAATTGTAAGTCCACATATATCATATAGAAATTCGATTTAGCTAGGCTGATCGATGATTATCAACCTCTGAATATTGTTAGAAAAATTTAGCTAAATTAGATCTTAGATCAAAAACTCTTT
>CAZDAA010000126.1:0-1782 GCA_964503555.1 uncultured Candidatus Nitrosopelagicus sp. | reverse complement strand
GGAATGCTGCAACAAAAGTAGAATTGGCTAAACTAAAAAATTTAGAGTATCGCAAAAGTTTGGAAAGGAAAAAGTCTCGTACTAAAAGAACTAAAACAAAAATGTTGCAGATGCTAAAGTCTCGTACTAAAAGAAGAAAAAAATAGAAAATATTCACAAAAAAAGAAATAACAGTATGTTAAAAGGGGATTATAATTACAAATGAAAAATTCAAATTTTTCCAAGGCATGTCATGAGATATCACAGAATTTATTACAAATTAATGAGCTCACAATGACTCATACAAAATTAGAGATCAAAAGAATTTGTACAAAATACTCACTGGATACAATTCCAAAAAATTATGAAATACTATCAACCGTGGATGGGAAATCATATGAAAAACTCCAAAAAATCCTGCTTAAAAAACCAGTAAAAACTGCATCCGGTGTTGCAGTAATTGCATTAATGCCAAAACCATATGCATGTCCTCATGGAAGATGTACCTATTGCCCAGGTGGAATTGAATTTAATACTCCAAATAGCTATACAGGAAAAGAGCCTGTTACAATTAGTTCCATTAAAAATGGATATGACCCAAATATTCAGATCACTTCAAAGCTTAACCAACTGCAAATATTTGGACATGATGCAACAAAAATTGAATTAGTTATTGTTGGTGGAACATTTCTTTTCATGCCAAAGGATTACCAGGAGAACTTTATCAAATCATGTTACGATGCTTTGAATGGATTTCCATCACTAAACATGAAAATTGCTATGGAAAATAATCAGAAGGCAAAAAATCGGAATGTTGGATTCACTATTGAAACAAAGCCAGATTATTGTAAAAAAGAGCATATTGATCTAATGCTCTCATATGGTGTAACAAGAGTGGAGATTGGTGTGCAGAGCCTACACGAAAGAGTATACAAGATTGTTAATAGAGGACATAATTACAATGATGTTATAGATTCATTCCAAATTTCAAAGGATTCTGGATACAAAATAGTTGCACATATGATGCCTGGCTTACCCACGATGACGCCTAGAGATGATATTAATGATTTCAAGAAACTGTTCAATGATTCAGATCTGAAACCAGATATGCTAAAGATCTACCCATCATTGGTTTTAGAGAATACAGCATTATACGATGACTTTATTGCAAAAAAATACACACCGTATTCTGACGAAGAAATGTTAACTGTTTTAACAGAAGCAAAGAAAATAGTTCCAAAATGGGTTAGAATTATGCGTATCCAAAGAGAAATTACGCCCAATGAGATTCAAGCTGGACCGAAACTGGGTAATCTAAGACAAATTATACACAAACGGTTGAAAGACCAAGGATATTCTTGTAAATGCATTAGATGCAGAGAAGCTGGTCTTTCTAGAAAAAACACTCCAACAGAACTCTTGAAACTTGGTAGAGAAGAATATAATTCCTCTAAAGGAAGGGAAATTTTCATTTCCTTTGATGACAACGATGAAACAATTTATGGATTCTTGCGCTTAAGAAAACCCAGTGAACTAGCTCATAGAAATGAAATCACACAAAATTCATGCATAGTCAGAGAACTTCATGTTTTTGGAAAATCAATGAAGATTGGTGAGCATGAGGAAAACACTATCCAGCATTCTGGATTGGGTAGAAAATTAATGGATGAGGCAGAAAAAATTTCAAAAGAAGATTTTGATGCAAGAAAACTACTTGTCATTAGCGCATTTGGCACACGTGAATATTATAAAAAATTACGCTATTCATTAGATGGACCATATATGTCGAAGCAATTAAGGTAA
>CAZDAA010000125.1:0-1793 GCA_964503555.1 uncultured Candidatus Nitrosopelagicus sp. | reverse complement strand
TCAACTACTTCTGGTTCAACTACTGGTTCTGGTACAGGTTTTATTTTCTCATCTTTTTTCTTCTCTTGGGATTCTTCTCCTTCATATTTTGAAATCAGGATATATCCTTCATCAGTTTTTGTCATTCTGACCCGTACTTTTCTTGGCGGATGTTTAATTCCTCTAGACCAAAGTAGATGGCTAAGATCTTCTTCAATTTTGATTTGTTCCATTTTCATATGACGCCGTGCAAATTCCTTTACCATATTGATTGCACGCTTAGCACGTTGATTATTAGGTGTAAGTAATACCTTACCTAAATTTACCGTATAAACTCGCTCAGATTCTTGAGACATTATCCTACCTCAACATCAGTTTGTCTCCAAGCCCGTCTTTTTGGATTTGTTCTTACTTTCTTGCCAGTTCTAAGAATAATCCATGCAGGTACTGGAGATGTCTGCTTTACCTTTTTCATGAGGCGTATCTTTCTTCCTGAATGTTTGCGTGCTGCCATATTGCACAAACCAAATTAAGCTCTTTTTAAATTAATCTAAAACGGTATAATCTCACTCTACAATAATTTTTTCTTATTCAATAGGATATTAAGTTGCCTTAGCATTCTTGCTGATGCGCCCCAAACAATATGCTTTTCGAAAGTAAGTGTATACATTTCTTTTATAGAATTATGTTCGGGATCTGTATCATTTGATATTGTCTCTAAAAAAGCGAAAAGTGGTATATGCAAAACAGATTCAACTTCTGAATTAGGTTTGAGAGTAGGAATTGTATCTATAATAGAAATGAATGGCGTTATTGTATATTTTGAATTAAGAGTAGTTACATTATCCAGTTGTCCTAATACCTGGCTCCTATCAATTGATAATGATAATTCTTCATTTGTTTCACGAATTGCAGTTTCTAATAAATCATGATCATCGCTTTGCCATTTACCACCTGGAAATGAAATCTCACCACCATGTTGTTTCAGAGTTTTTGCCTTTTTTGTCATGAGGATTATTGGATCATGACCGTAGATGATAATCAAAACTGCAGCAGGTATGTTTCCATCAGTAGTAAATTGTGTGGGAGAAATTTTGTTGGTCAATGCAGTACGAATTCCATCAATATCCATAATATCGAAACAGGTTTGTTCGTTATGGGTTTATCGCTCAAAGTTTTAATCATGCTGTGGCAAAAACTATTCTATGACAATAATGTATGAGATCAATCCTCCCAGAATTTCAGCAGGACAGAATGTTCTAGATACGCTTTTTGAGAGAATTGAATCAATTAGTTCTATATGTGATGGCATCCATCTTACTGATTCAGTATTAGGAATTCCGAGAATTTCTCCGTTGGATATTGCAAAAAAAATTAGAGAATATAATCAAAAGATCAAACTGACTTGTAGTCTGAGAGTTAGAGATAAAGAATTAAACACTATTGAAGAAATTGTAAAAGAATCAATTGGTATAGTTGATGGTGTACTAATCTTGATGGGAGATAAATCAAACACAAATAATGATAAAACAAATTTAGTTTCAAGCAAGGTTATAGAACTTTTAAATGATAAAGGATTCAATGATAAACTCGAATTGTTTCTTTCAATCCCAGCAAATCCTAATTTTGCAAAAATTCAAAAAAAAATTGATGCAAGACCAAAAGGATTTTTTACACAGATTGTTAATTCACAAGCAATGGTACAACGAATAACTGATTACCTCAGACCAAAGGGTTTTAGGATTATCCCTTGTTTACTTTTACCTTCAGAAAAAAATTTAAAATCTGCTGAACTCCTTAAGATTGATTGGTCA
>CAZDAA010000124.1:0-1817 GCA_964503555.1 uncultured Candidatus Nitrosopelagicus sp. | reverse complement strand
ATGCCAGACCTGATACTGGGGGATTATCAGGGGCTACACTACAAGAAGGAAAAAGTTGGGGAAAGGTACAAGATGCTCATCATGATATGGTGACTGTTTATGCTGATGCAACTATAGCATTCCCAATTCTAGCTCTATATGTAATTAGTAATCAAAAATCAAGAAAGCCAAAACGTATTTACAAAAAACTTGATACGTATTATAATAATCTAAAAAAAGGATATTTCAAAAATACTGAGAATTATTACAGTGATTAAATAATTTCTAATAAATATCAAATCTTGCACGGTCTAAGGATCTATCACTTTTTGTTTCCTTTTTCCATTCTTTATAATGCTCCTTACAAAGTGCTGCTTTTTTATTACTAGTAGATACACGTAATCCAGCTTCCTCAATCTTTCTTGTATTAAGTGAACGAATTCCATCATTATCACAACCAGATACATTACATTTTGCACCCTTCCCAATTATTCCCATAATATTTTTGTGAGTGTATAGATAATAAATTGTCCCATTATAAAATAATGAAATAAAAAATATCTATGAACAATTATGCGTTTATAAATAGGAATTCTTTTTTTAAATTAAATGGGCGGATCAAAAAACAAATCACCAGCACAAAAAGAAAAATCACAAAAAAAAGATACACCTGGAAAAAAATCTAAAAAAACTGAAAAAAAGGATGAATCAAAAGCGAAAATTTCAGTAAGTGTTGATGAAGGAAAGGCAACAAAATACATCAATGATGCAAAAGTAATAACTGTACAAGATTTAGCTAGACAAACTGATGTAAAAATATCTACTGCTAATTCATTCTTACAAAAATTACTAAAGAATGGAACTATAGAGAGAATTGGTGGTTTTAGCGGGCACCACCTATACAAATCAGTTTCTGGAAAGTGATAAAATATCACTAGATTTTATTGCATTTAATTTCTCGATTTCATTTAATTTCTCGATTTCATTTATTTTACCGATGGGTGTCATAGGCTTCACATCATAAGCATCATTGATGTAAAAACATACACAACTCTCTGTGGGCAAAAATGCAATATCACCTATCTTAAAATCTGTTTTTTTACGTTCAATTCCTGAATTAATATTGGTTTCAAAATATACGATAGATTTACCCATTCTGTGTGCATTCCCACTTAATGGTAACATACGCATAATCAAACCAACCGTAACTGGTGAAAGGTGACGTTTTAATTGACATGGAATATTTTCGCTACCATTAATTTTTAAAATCACATCAAATCTAGAAACTGTTCTCGAATCCATTTCTCAATATCTAGCTCGTAGAATATATAACCGCTTTTTCTTGCTTTAATGATTGTCCAAGTCAGAAACTAATACAGATAATATTCCTGAGAAAAAAGATTCAGAAACATCTAAGACAGATGAGAACAATAACGTACAATTAGTTGATGATAGTGCTGATAAGGCTATTGCGCAATTTAGAAAAATCCGTGAAGGTGGTGATACAGATCTTACTGAAAAGGAAATTACAGAGCTTGATAAGGAGTGTGAAATCATCAAAAATCGTGATATAATAACACAAGACACCGAACATATCCCAACAGAAATTACTACAAAAAATGGTGAAATTATTACTGGACCACCAACACTGACTAGATTTGAAAAGGCAAGAATTATGGGTGCACGTGCCCTTCAATTATCATTGGGCGCGCCTGTATTTATTGAAATGCCAAAAGATGCTACAACATCACTCCAAATTGCAATGGAAGAACTAAACCAAAGAGTTATACCAATTGTGATCCGTAGAACGCTTCCTAATTCTGACTATCAAAATATCC
>CAZDAA010000123.1:0-1818 GCA_964503555.1 uncultured Candidatus Nitrosopelagicus sp. | reverse complement strand
GCATCAAGTCGTTTCATTGTAGCCTCAATGATTGGTACCTCTTCACTAATTATATTTTTTACAGTAGATACCTTTTCTTTCCTTTTTGCCATGTTTTTATCTACCATTTCAGCAATTTGATCAATATTCATCAATTTAATTCCTGGGATTGTAGCAACTTGTTCATCAACTGTTCTAGGGTTTGATAGATCCAATATCATCATTCCATCTTTTTTATTCTTCATGGATTCTATCATTTTATCAAATGTAATCAAGAAGTAGGGTGCAATAGTTGCAACAAAAATTATCTCATAGTTATCGAATGCTGATAAAACATCCTCAAATTTTATTGGTTTACCACCTAATGTTTGAGAAAAACCAATAGATCGTTCAACTGTTCTACTAGTAACATCAAATTCATAACCTCTTTTGTTAAGAGATTTAGCAACCATAGTTGCTGCTTCACCTGTTCCTATTAGTAAGACATTTTTTGATTTGATGTCATCTACATTTTCTTCAGCTAGTTTTACGGCCATCGAGCCTAATGATATGCCACCTTTACTAATCCCTGTTGAATTTCTAATACGAGTTCCAATTCGAATAGATGTATCAAATAATTTATTCAATCTTTTACCAGAAGCTTTTGTATCTCTTGCAACTGCAATTGATTCTTTAATCTGTCCAAGAATTTGTTCCTCACCAACAACCAATGATTCTAATCCAGATGTAAGTTTTAGCAGATGTTCAAACGCATCATGATTATCACATATCTCTAAGGTATCTGCAAATGCATTTTCTTCAAGACCTGTTAATGACGCCCAAGTTTTTTTGATTTTATGAAGATCGTGATTATCTGACGCAGTAAATAATTCAATCCTATTACATGTCTGAATTATTACACATTCTGAAATGCTAGCATGTTTCTTAAAAGATAAGTATGCATCAGATAGATCTTTGAAGGCAAATCTCTCAAGTACATGTATAGGTGATTTTCTAAATGTTATGCGTGCATTGATTATATTTTGTTTCATGACCATTCCTTAAGCATTTTTTTTACTCGTACCTGTGACATTTTGTATTTTCCTTCTTTTAATAATCCTTTTACACGTTTATCATTCATTACTGCATAGAGGAATTTTTTGCGATCTAATTGGGTAGAAAGCACTTGTTTTGCTTCAAACCTTGCAAATTTTTGTAGTTTAATTTGATAAATATCTTCATTTGAGATGTTTTTTTTGAAAAAAGATTCTGCTTTCAGTTTGATCTTTCTTGCCATTGCAGGACTGCTTCCACCCGTTGATATTGCAATTTGGATTGTATCAGCTATGTTAATGACCGAAGGATGTGCAAAGTCGCTAATCTCAGGATCATCTGATGCATATGCATAAGATTTCATCTTCCTTGCTTTTTCAACAATTTTTCTATTTAGCATTCTATCAGAGGTAGTAGCCATAACCAGATAGGGTTTGTATTTTGAAAGAAATAATGTATCCTTCAGTTTAGTTTTTTTAAACTTAATTTTTCCTTGTTTGACATATCTCTCGATTTGGGAATTTAATTTATCACTTATCACAAGAATTTTACAATCCTGTGTCAAAAGGGAATTGACTTTTTTTACGCCCTCGTTTCCAGAACCTACCACAATCACAAGGTTTCCCTTTAGATGAAGATCAACAATCAATAATCTGGCACATCGTGAATGATATTTATAGATTCAAAAAAACTAGTTACATTTTTTAATTGATAGTGAAGATCTGGTATATTGTCTAATATGGATAAACTTGACACTGAAATTCTAAATGAGATACAATGGACATTTCCATTGGTCGCTAAACCATT
>CAZDAA010000122.1:0-1922 GCA_964503555.1 uncultured Candidatus Nitrosopelagicus sp. | reverse complement strand
TTTTTACTGGTTGGAATCTGGGATCCTGAGTAGAAGCAGCTATTGCTCCATCTATTATTGCATGTGATAGTTTTTTGTCTGGCATTGGAAATCCAATACATCCTCGCAATTCTTGATGTTTGTTGAGGGTAACAAATACACCAGAGTTAAATGAAAATTTTTTCTCATTATCAGTATCTAATTTTATTTTGTTTCCATTTGAAAGGAACTCAGTAACAGCCTTTCTTGCTATTTTGACTAGAAAAGATCCATCTGAATCAGATAACTTCTCTGTCATGAAATACTCAACTGACATGTATTAAAAAAACATTAAATTTTACAAAAGATTGGATAATGTATGGCAGAGCCAATTTTAGCACTTACTGCATTGGCTTTAATCACAATTGCATTGATAGGACAGGGAATAGAAATGCGAAAAATACGCATAAGAACTTACGGTGAGGATGGAGTTGGACATCCAAACATATTCTTGGACAAAAAAAATGTAAAATGGTATATTCTTATCGCCGCAGGTCTTGGATTAGCATTTTCTGCCCAGTATGTTTAGCTACAATCTACCTCTAAGACAATTCTTGCTTCACTCGCACGTTTTTCATCCTTATACTTTAGTTGAGATATTTTTTTGCTAAGTGAGTCATCCTTTACAAGATTAGCCTTTCCTGCAAATGTTTGCCCATCAAATGATACTTTTACATCCGAATTTTTTATTGCATTTTTTAACCAGTCGCTGTTTGGGTTTCTACGTGAGAAATAGAATTTATTGTTGTATCTCACTACAAGTAATTCAGTTTTGTATATTTTTCCAGTTTTCCTACCTTTTGTTTCTAGCATTGCTTTGAATGGAGGAATGATGTCACTCATATCAGGTGTGAGACAAGTCAAGTAATTTAACTACATTGATTGAAAATTCTGATATTCAATTAGATAAAATAATCTAGCAAGTCATTTGCATGTCTACACGCTTAGAAGGAATGCCAGAGCATCTGCAAACTGCGGATGAGTTCAGAGGTAAACCTGTAGTTGATAGAGAGGGAATCAAATACGGAAAAATTAAACATATCCACATACACTCTGATACACTTTCAGTGGCTGGCGTTACAGTGCATCAAGGATTTCATAGAGATTATTATCTCTCAAATGATTCCATTGATAAATTCACAGAAAAAACGTTACTCTTGAGTACTCCTCCAATTAGGGTTGGTGTTCAAGTTGTTGATATAGACGGTGAAAAAATTGGTAAAGTAAGAAAATTACATCGACATCCTGATACCAATGAATTAGAATTTATTGAAATACCATCTGGACTAATACACAAAAAAATGATCCCAAAATCTGATATTTGGGGAGTTGGGGAAAAAATAATTCTAAATTTTACCAAAAAAGAATTCAACAAACTAGAATAACCCATTTTATTTTTTTATTACCAATCTTTATTTTCAAAAATGGATCACTTATCTATCATTCGCGTTTCTTTTATGCAAATTTTGCAAATTATACATATTCGATAAGTCAACGTCAGACCATAGTTGTCCCTTTCGAATAGAGTCATCATGGGCTCTCGTTTTTAGAGAGCCCTTTTTTATGTTTGATTACTTATGAATACAGCTAGAACAAAGAGTGTCATAGCAATCGAAGCACCTACACCCATGATAAAAATAATCTTATTGCCAGTCATTTACACTAATCTTGAGATAATAGAATCTAAATATCTTTAATTTCTAATATTTCAAATTAGTAATCAAATTATAATTGTGAAAATCAGACCTAACATTGGATGCGATAAAAGTTGATTCATTAACAAAGAAATTTGGTGACTTTAAAGCGATAGACAATATTTCTTTTAATGTAGAAGAGGGAGAGATTTTTGGATTTTTAGGTCCAAACGGTGCAGGTAAAAGCACCACAATGATGATACTTACAAC
>CAZDAA010000121.1:0-1952 GCA_964503555.1 uncultured Candidatus Nitrosopelagicus sp. | reverse complement strand
TACACAATGCATCTGTAAACTGTTTATTCATATGATGCTCAATTCCACATACCATTTCTTCATCAATCTCAACCTTTAGCGCACTATCCATCAAAACTTCAAGCAATCTACTATTTCTCATCATACTTGCACCAATTCTTTCACCATTCTCAGTAAGAGAAACTCCAGCTTTGTTATACTCAACTAGATCTTTGGTATTTAGTTTTTTTAACATTTGGACTACACTAGGTTGCCTAACATGAAGCATTTTTGCAATGGTACTAATTTTTACAGGCTCATTCCTTTCTTTGATATGCCAAATTGCTTTGAGATACATTTCAACATGTTCCGCCTCAGCAGTACCAATAAAGAGAATTTCATCGTCAGCCGAATTCATTACTTTCCATCCTCTGTATCTTTTAACAAGTATTCAAAGTATTCTTTTGCAAATCCAGATAGCTCTGCGTGGTCTGTACATATTGCTATAATTTCAGAGGCGTTTGAGTGACTGATTTCTGGACCAAGTAATATTACAACATTATGTTTATCTGAAATTATGCCACCCCCAAAAAGTCCTTTTTTTATCTTTATTGTAGCAAGTTTGGATAATCCTTTGATCACATCCTTGTCAAATTTATCAGAGGTAAGAATTGTGGCTTTAACTCCTTTGTCGTGTAATTGTCTTAATTTCGGCAATGCCTGTTTTACCAATTCTTCTCCAGCTTTTGGAATTGCAATTAATACTTCCTCTCTACATGTTTCAATCATCTCAAGAATCCTAGTTGCTATATTCATAGTTCCGGTTAGAACCCAGATATCAGGTCGTTCTGCTGTTCCACTTTTTTTGTATATTGGATTAAGATCGTTTAGAATAACTTTCTGATTTTTAGCAAACTCTTCCTCCCTCCTTTGTTTTGTTGTTTGTAATGCAGAGTTTGGAGATTTAGCAAAATATTTCGTGGGTCTTGAATTATCAGAACCTATCCAACCTTTTTCCTCTAATCCACCCAATACTTCATAAATTTTCGAGTATGGAACTCCACATTTTTGACTCAAATCAGATGCAGTGATTTCTCCTGTATTCAATAATGTAGCAAAAGTTTTGATTTCATAACCAGTTAGACCAATTTTTTCTAAAGATTTTCGTGTGTGTTCCGAAACGCTCATTCTTATCGACTTGATATACTATTAATACGTAGTATAAATTACTCTCCTATTCCAACGGTGTAGAGTATGAAAGCCATTATATACTAATTTTTAAAAAATTTAGTAATAATGGCACTAATTCAGATTTCTAACCAATCTACCAAATCTTTGGGTAAAAAATCAACTATACGTTTCACTCAAAGTATTTGCCCTGACTGTAACATGATTCTTGATGCTGAAGTCTTTGAAAGAAATGACCAAGTGTTCATGTCAAAGATTTGTCCTACACATGGAGAATGTGAAGAACTCTATTTTGGTTCATATGATATGTATAAGAAATTTAGTACGTATTGGGTTGATGGAAAAGGAGCTCATGCACCAAATGTAGTAATGCAAGACAAATGTTCATGTCCAAACAATTGTGGGCTTTGTACTAATCACCTTTCTCATAGTGGACTTGCAAATATTATAGTTACAAACAGATGTGATCTTACATGTTGGTACTGTTTCTTTTACGTAAAGAAAGGTCTTGAGGGTGCTTACATGTATGAACCAACACAAGATCAAGTACGTGCAATGATGAAAACACTTAGAGCAGAAAGACCAATTCCTGGAAACTCTATGCAGATTACTGGTGGTGAACCAATGTTAAGAGAAGATATCACTGATTTAATCAAAATAATGAAGGAAGAACATGTTGATCATATACAAATGAATACCAATGGAATACGTCATGCACTAGATCCAGAAGCTGGCAGAGATGTAAGAATGGCAGGATGTAACAATCTTTATCTTAGTTTTGATGGTGTAACAGCAAGAACTAATCC
>CAZDAA010000120.1:0-1970 GCA_964503555.1 uncultured Candidatus Nitrosopelagicus sp. | reverse complement strand
GGATGGGGTCTCTGGGGATGTGTCGAAGATGTATCTGTTGATGAATTTAAGGCACAGTTTGATACAAACTTCTTTTCAATAATAAGACTAATTCAGGAAGTTGGACCGACAATGAGAAAGCAGGGTTCTGGAACAATAGTTAATGTTAGTTCAGTTGTAGGTCGTATTGGATTTCCAGCATCGCCTGCATACATTAGCTCCAAGTTTGCCTTAGAAGGGCTAAGTGAATCCTTGAGATTTGAACTAGCACCATTTGGTATTGATGTTGTAATAATTGAACCTGGAGTTATCAAAACAAACTTTATGAAAAACATGAAGATGGCAGAGAAATATGGACCAGAGTCTGTTTACATGGACATTACTGATAAGGTGGTATCTGGCGTTAAGATGATGTGTGAAATGGGAACTGACCCAAAGGAAGTTGCAGATGCTATAATCAAGGCTACAAAAGATGAAAACCCATTACCAAGATACATTGTTGGTAATGATGCATCAATGTTCTTAGAGGCGAAGAAGAACAAAACAGATCTTGAGTTTGAAAATTACCTAAAAAAAGAACTCTATGGAGAATAAATATTCAGTAATAATTCCCTTTAACCTAGTTTTATCCTATTTCCGTGGTTAGATTGATATACAGTTTTGTTCAATTTTTTTCTAAGTCGTATTAGATAAGTGAGATATATGAAATGGAAAACATTAGAGCATAAAGGAATATTATTTCCGCCCGAGTATGAGTCGGTAGGTATTAAGATCAAAATCAATGGGGAAAATGTATCTCTTACATTAGAGCAGGAAGAAATGGTTTATCAATGGGCAAAAAAGAAGGATGCCCCAAAACCAGGAGTCACAGAAAAATATGTCGAGGATCCTGTGTTTCAGAAAAATTTTATCAAAGATTTTGCTAAAACTTTCAACAATAAATTCAAGGATCTAAAATATGCTGATATTGATTTCACCCAATCATACAAACTTGTTGATAAAGAAAAGGAAGCCAAGGAATTAATGACAAAAGAAGAAAAAAAGGCACTTGCAGCAGAACGAAAAAAAATCCGTGAAAATATGAAGATTAGTTATGGAAAAGCAATAATGGATGGGAAAGAAGTTGATATCGCAAACTACATGGCTGAACCACCAGGAATTTTTATGGGAAGAGGTGAGCATCCTATGCGCGGACGATTCAAGCCACGAGTAACAGCAAAAAATGTCACATTAAATCTTGGTAAGGAAGCAAAAATTCCCGAAGGTAAATGGGGAAAAATTGTACATGATAAAGATTCAATGTGGATTGCAAGCTGGATGGATATACTAACTCAAAAACGAAAATATGTCTGGCTAGCAGATACCGCTGGGATTAAGCAAGAACGGGATCAAGCTAAATATGATAAAGCAAAAAAATTAGCCAAAGAGATTGAAAGTGTCAAGACACAAATTAGTAGGGATATGCAGAATAAGGATCCAAGAACTCGAAAAATATCTACTGCTTGCTATCTGATTTATCGTACCGCAATGAGAGTTGGAGATGAAAAAGATCCTGATGAAGCTGACACTGTGGGTGCCACAACATTACGAAAAGAACACATCAAACTTTCTGGAAATACAATCGAATTTGATTTTCTTGGAAAAGATAGCGTGAGGTGGAAAGAAACCATTCTAGCAGAGGGTCAAGACAAGCAATTTCATGATAATCTAAAGGAACTTGTTTTAAACAAAAAAAATGACCAAGAAATTTTTGATGGTATCACATCAAGGCATGTAAATGCATATTATTCAACTGTTGTTAAAGGTCTTACGGCAAAAGTTTTTCGAACATATCTGGCATCAAGTGTAGTTTCAAAATATCTTCGTGCCCATGATAATATCAAATCTGAATCTGATATGAAAAAACTATTCCATGCAAAATTAGCAAACCTAGATGCGGCTAAAATGTGTAATCATAAACGTACCATACCAAAGAATTTCGATCAAACATT
>CAZDAA010000119.1:0-2011 GCA_964503555.1 uncultured Candidatus Nitrosopelagicus sp. | reverse complement strand
CAAACACAACAACCAGCACTTCTCAGCCTTCTGTAAAAGCTGAATCAAGAGATGTTGTATACATCGGAAAGAAACCATTGATGGCATATGTTACATCCACATTAATTCAGTTGGCAAATGTTAAATCTGTTAGCATTATCGCACGCGGTATGAGTATTAGTCGTGCTGTAGATGTTGCACAAATCATATCACGCAAAACAGAGAATACTGGATATAGTATTGGAGATATCAAAATTGATTCTGAACCAATGGAATCAAAAGATGGAAAAACTAGAAATGTTTCCACTATTGAAATTAAAGTAGAGAGAAACTAACTCTACTTGTTTTCTTTTATTTTTTATATTTTTGTTCTAATTTTCTATATTTTGCTAATTCCACAACATCGTTGAATTGATTAAAGTTTACAATTTGTTTAGATAATTTTCTAGTTGTTCCTGATTTTTTTAATTCTTGTAGCAATTTGAGTGTTGAATATGTATTGGAAAATAAAACTGAAAGTGGATATAGAACTATTTTGAATCCCATTTTGTGTAATTTTGATTTAGAAATTATTGGTGTTGCACCACCCTCTATCATATTTGCTACTAATGGTGCATTAATTGACTCTCCGATTATTTTCATTTCTTTGATTGTTTTTGGTGCTTCAATGAATATAGCATCTGCACCAATTTTCTTATAATATAATCCTCTTTCAATAGCATTGTCTAATCCTTCTATTGCTCGTGCATCAGTTCGTGCCACAATAATAAAGTCCTTATTACTTCTTGCGTCTAATGCAGCTTGAAGTTTTTCAGCATATTCATCTTTTTGTATCACTTCTTTCCCTTGCATATGACCACATCTTTTAGGCCATCTTTGATCCTCTAAGAATATCCCAGATGCTCCAACTTCTTCTAATTCCTGAACTAGTTTCCATACACTTAGTGCATTTCCATATCCTGTATCTGCATCTACAATGACTGGTGTTGAGACAGCATGACAAATCCTTCTTGCATTGTCAACAGTTTCAGTTGAACCAATGAACCCATAATCAGGCATTCCAAATAAGGTAGCTGATGTTCCATAACCAGTCTGGAACATGGCTTCGAAACCAACTTTTTCTACTATTTTTGCACCAATGGCATCATAAACACCAGGCATTACCAATGGCTTTGATTTATCCTGAAGAAGTTTCCTCACACTTTTCATAATTCATATTTTTTTTGAATTATTTATGGATTAGTTTATCTTGATCTTTTTCTCTCTTTCACGTGACATTTTTTCCATTTTAGCTAGTTCAGATTTCAAGAATTTCTCATATTTTTCAATCTCTTCTTTAGTCATCCTGGCTGCATTCTCACTTAGTAATGATCCAATGATAGATAGACGTTCTAACATATCCAATACAACAAATCTACCCACATTACCAAGCCTAAACAGAACATCCAATTGATTTTTTACAATATCGTTGATTGTTTGAAGGTCATCAGTAGTTTTTCTACCTTTTTTTGTTATTCTATACTTTCCATCTTTATCTTCAGAAATTAACCCATCATCTAGAAGCCTTCCTAACAAGGGATAAATTAAACCTGGAGAGGGTTTCCATTTTCCTTCACTCTGTTTGGTAGCTGAATCGATTATTTGTTTTCCAGTATATGATTTCTTTTTTAATAATTCAAGTATAAAAAAACGTGAAAAACCTCTTGGTATTGAACTCCCAACTCGTTGAATCCAGTCACCTATCATCACTAGTGATATCACTAGTGATATATATAATACTTTTGGGGGATATTAATAATAGAGATCTAGATTTTTAGAATTTACATACATATTGACCCATTCAAAATATTAGATTAGAGATGAGGAATAGTCTTGAATATGATCTGATCATTGTTGGTTCTGGTCTTGCTGGCTTGAGAGCAACAATTCAAGCTGCAAGAAGAAATTCCAAAATACGGATTGGAGTAATATCAAAAGTACAAGTTATGCGTTCTCATTCTGTTTCTGCTGAAGGAGGAACTGCAGCAGTATT
>CAZDAA010000118.1:0-2020 GCA_964503555.1 uncultured Candidatus Nitrosopelagicus sp. | reverse complement strand
TAGATGATTTGTGATTATTGGGGTTCTATTGTGGCTGGAGGTTTACTTGAGATCACATAGGAAACCCATGTTACTTCATCTATCTCATTTGTTATACGATTACTAATTTTCTCTAACAATTCATTTGGAAGTCTGACCCAGTCAGCAGTCATCGCATCAACTGAATTTACAATTCTAATCATCACAACGTGACCGTATTTTCTTTCATCTCCAACAACACCGACAGCCCTATCATCACCTACTATAGCGAATGCTTGCCAAATATTATCATACAATTCTGCATTCCGTAACTCTTCTTCTACTATCTTACTTGCTATTCTAGTGATCTCTAATTTATGTTGGTTAACTTCACCAATTATTCTTACAGCAAGACCAGGACCTGGAAATGGATGGCGCTTGATCAAATTTTCTGGCACATCAAGGATCTTTGCAACCTTTCTTACTTCATCTTTATACAAATCACGTAATGGTTCCAAAACCTTAAGTTCTAACCAATCTGGTAATCCTCCTACATTATGATGTGTTTTGATCACGTCTGCAGGTCCTTTTGACACTCCACTTTCAATTACATCAGGATAAAGCGTTCCTTGTGCAAGCCATGTAAACGAACCATTATCTTTTGCAAACTTGGTAAAAATTTTAACAAATTCTTCTCCAACAATCTTTCTTTTTGCCTCTGGATCCACCACACCATTTAATTCTGATAAAAATTGTTTCTCTGCACCTATCTTTCCAAAATTGATTTTAAAGTTATTCACAAACATATTTTCTATTTCTTCTGCTTCGTTCAATCTCAAAAGACCATTATCAACGAAAATACATTTTAATTTATCTCCAATTGCTTTATGGATTAATAATGCAGTGACAGTAGAATCAATTCCTCCACTAACTCCACACAAAACATTTCCATCTAATTTACTAATATTTTCGATTGAATTTTCCACAAATTGTTCCATACTCCAGTCTTGCTTGGCATCACAAATTTTCAAAACGAAGTTTTTTAGAATCTCAATCCCTTTTTCTGTATGAACTACTTCGGGATGAAATTGAATACCATAGACGGTTCTTTCATTATTTGCTATTACAGCACTTTGTGAGTTTTCTGTATGACCAATTACTTCAAAACCTTTTGGTATATTTTCTGCTTCATCACCATGACTCATCCATGCTCTAATAGAATCACCAATACCTGAAAGAATATCTGAATTATTATCAACTGAAAGAATTGATGAGCCATATTCTTTTTTTGCTCGCTTTACTTGACCGCCAAAATTATTGACAATTATCTGATGACCATAGCATATTCCTAATATTGGCAATTGTAACTGGAAAATTTCCTTGGTGGGCATAGGTGCATTTGAATCATATACACTTGATGGTCCACCAGAAAAAATAATCCCCTTTGGATTTAGCTTTTTCAATTCTTCTAGAGAAATATTGTATGGAACAAGTTCAGCGTAAACTGAAAAATCACGAATACGTCTACATATCAGATGGCTATATTGTGAACCAAAATCTAGAACAACAATTTTGTCCATTAAATCACTCCGAGTTTTCGATCATTTTTCTAAGAGACCATGTGGTAGTGGTTATAATCTCATCAACTCTTTCTTTTTGACGGTAATTTTTGATTATAATCTCTCTTAATGCACTTCCATTATTTTTTATCATACAATTAATAATATCATCTTTGTTTATTGTACCGTTTTCAGCTTCTTGACTATCCTTCTTCTTCATCTCACCAATAATTCTATCAACAAAAAAAGTTTTCAGAGGAGGTGTTTCAGGATTAATTGTCACATTATCTTCTAAAACAATTGAAACTTTATCGTCTGAAACAAATACATTTGCAATAGTTGTTCCATCAGAATTTTTTGTAATTGGAATTGATGTTGCCTGTTTTTTTGTATCTACAGTAAGATCGGAAGCTTTTGTGAAACTTGATTGTTTAAGTATTGAATCTAACACAGAAATATTTTTTTCCAGTTTTTCAATTTGTTCTTTATATTTGATTATTTTT
>CAZDAA010000117.1:0-2123 GCA_964503555.1 uncultured Candidatus Nitrosopelagicus sp. | reverse complement strand
AGAAAAGCTGCTATGTCATCCTGAGTAGTAAGTGGATTTCCACCGCAACATGCAACAGTAGCTCCCAGTTCTTTGGCACCCATAAGTAAAACTGATGTTTCTTTTGTTATATGTAAACAAAATCCCAATGTGACACCTTTAAGAGGTTTTGATTTTTTTAATCTCCTTATAGTATTATCTAAGATCTGCATATGAGATCTTGCCCATTCATAAGAAAGCTTGCCTTTCTTTGCCAATTTTCTATCCTTTACTTTACTCATTGTAAATTTGGATTGTAACTGAGTATAAAATTCTATCACAACCTACAAGCTTTTTACCATGTCAAAATAACTAGAATTAGTATGGCATGGAAAAAAATAACTGAAAAAAACACAATTGTGAGTGGTAAAGGTATGGAATTTGAAATTGAAGGAAAAAAAATTGCTGTTTTTAATCAAAATGGATATCATGCGTTAGATGCTATATGTGTACATCAAGATGGCTCTATTGCATCTGGTAAACTTGATGGTGATATTGTTGAATGTCCATTACATTTTTGGCATTACAATATTAAAACTGGTGAGCTGAAGGATTATCTAAAAGATATCAAACTTCAAACGTACAAGACTGATGTGAGAGATGATGGTGTCTATATTGATCTGTAAAAAATTATAATGAATCAATAAATAATGATTTTAATACATCCAATTTTTCATAGAAAACTTGGATTATACTATCAAAATTATCCTGAACTGATGGATTATTCTGAAGATTTTCTGCATCATCAAATGCAGCATGTGCCAAGGATGGAATATCAATTTGCTCAATTGTATCAGGAAATAACAATATTCCGCCGCCAATTAAGATAGTCCCAACTATAATCAATTTACCTTTCATTTATTCATAATTTCGAAAAAATGATAAAAAATCGGAAATAAAAAAATTTTGAGTAAAGATGCAAAACTGTCTTGCAAAGATAACAATTTATGCCTACATCGAGCAAAGATTATGTGAATCATGAAGTTCTACGTGAAATCATTACTCAAGATTATGTAAGAATTCAAAACAATATTGAAGAATTTCTAAAAAATAGTGTTTTGGAGAATAAAGCCGATGGTGTTATTTTTGGTCTAAGTGGTGGGATAGACTCCGCGACAGTTGCATATTTATCTGCAAAAATATTTGGTAAAAAAGCGCTTGCGTTAGTAATGCCCGACTCTACAGTATCACCATCAAGTGAAACTGGTGATGCATTGAAAATAATTGGTGATCTAGGAATTGATTACAAACTTATCGATATTGATGTAATCCATAAAGTATATTCAAACTATTTAGAACCTGAGAAACTAGCGTTAGGTAATCTACGAGCAAGAATAAGAGCCAATATCATATACTATTATGCAAATTTGAAAAATTTATTGGTTTTAGGAACAAGTGATAAAAGCGAATACTCCATAGGATACTTTACAAAATTTGGTGATGGCTGTGCTGATCTACTACCAATTTCTAACCTCTACAAAACACAGATACGAGAATTTGCAAAAATCCTTGGAATCCCTGATAATATAATCACAAAAAAAAGTAGTCCTAATCTATGGAAGGATCATGATGCAGAAGATGAAATTGGTATCAGTTACGAAGAAATTGATTCAATATTGTATTGTATTGAAAAAAGATTAAGCATTGATGAGATTGCTAAAATGACGGAAATAAAAAAAGAGTTTGTGGAAAAGATCAGCCTAATGCATGAGAACAGTAAGCATAAAAGATTACCACCTGTAGATATCAATGAAAGGTAATAGTATAATGCGAATATTTGATACCCTAAATAATACAAAAACAGAATTAAAATTTTCAGATAAAGTTACGATATATTTATGTGGAGTTACAGTTTATGACGATGCACATATTGGTCATGCACGTACAATAATTGTTTTTGATGTCTTACGTAGATTTTTAGAATCACAAAAAAATATTGTTGAAATTGTTCAAAATTTTACGGATGTAGATGATAAAATAATAGCACGTGCAAATGAAAAGAAAGTATCAACTGTTGAACTTACATCTAAATACACTGAAAATTACTTTCGTGATTTTGATAAACTGAATGTGAAAAGGGCTACTCATTATCCAAAGGCGACAGA
>CAZDAA010000116.1:0-2162 GCA_964503555.1 uncultured Candidatus Nitrosopelagicus sp. | reverse complement strand
AATTTTATAGGACTGACGTTAATATACGCAGCATTATTTGCCTTTTCAATAGCAACTCTCATTTGTTTTGATTTTCCCATACCAATACCTAACCATCCATTTTTATTTCCTGCAGCAACTAATGCTTTAAAACTAGTAGATTGTCCATTGGGTGTCATTTTTTGAATTATGCCAACATCAAATACTTTTGTTTCTAAATCAGGAACTAATTTTTTTATTATTCCAGGTTCTTGGATTCTTAACCCTTGAGATAAAATTTCTTCCATAGAACTAATTTCACCAGACGCAACTTTTTTTCCTAAAATAGTTTTGGGTATCCATTCTGCTTCTTCAACTGGTTTTCTTTCACGACGTGGGCGTCCTTGACCAGGTCGTCCTTGACCAGGTCGTCCTTGACCAGGTCGTCCTTGACCAGGTCGTCCTTGACCAGGTGGTTTAGAAGTTTGTGCTTGTGAAGTTTGACTCATTTCTGTTCTACCTCATTATCTATCAAAGATTTCATATTTTTTACATCATTTTTTACTTTAAGATGCTCACCGTTTATTCTAGATTCTATAGGAAATGATTCTTCGTCTGCTGGTACTTGAAGTCCTGCATCTATAACACCCTTCAGTGCCGCGGCCATACGCTGAGTATATTTTCTTGTTCCACTATACATAATGGCTGAACTTGTTCCTTTTCCTATTGCTTTTTTACCAGCATAATAACCAGTTAAGTAAGCAGCTGGTATATTTTTACGAGATCCTTTCCAACCTCTTTGAGTTAACAATCTAGAATGTGCAGATGAAATTACCAAATCGCCAGTAATTTTAGGCTGATGGATTTGAACTTGTGTATTTTCATTTGAAATTTGTACAGTAATAAAATCACTATGACCCATTAGCATCCGCTTCCTTTTATTATAATTCGTCTTTTCATTTCTTATTCTACGTAATATTTTTGAATATGCCATATCTATACGAAAAAAATTTGAATCTGCTTTTATAAACGTTAGACGCTGAGTAATGATCCAAGTAAAGCCTTTTGTGAGTGTAATCTATTTTCTGCTTGATCCCAAATAACTGATTGTGGGCTATCCATAACCGAATTAGTTACCTCATGACCGCGTTTTGCTGGAAGGCAATGCATAAAAATTGCATCGTTTTTGGCTTTATCCATCAATGATTTATTGACTTGGTAAGTTGGCAAGAATTTCTTGCTTTTTGCATCAGAATCGTGTATGGACACGAATGAATCAGTCATTACCACATCTGCGTCTTTGACAGCAAGTTTTGGATCAGTTGTTACCTCAATAGTGGTATGTTTGGAAGACTTCCTCACAACAGCCGAGTTTGGTTCAAAGCCCTTTGGGGTTGCTATGGATAGATGAGTTTGTGTTTTACTGCAACCAAAAATTAATGAATTACACACATTATTCCCATCACCAACCCAAGCTATCTTGATATCCTTGAATTTTTTCTTATATTCTTTTACAGTCATCAAATCTGCTAAAGTCTGACATGGATGATACGAGTTAGATAATCCATTAATGACTGGAACTGTAGCATATTTTGCAAGATCCTCGAGAAAACTATGTTCATACACCCGTGCTACAATTGCATCAACATAACGAGACAAAGCCTTTGCTGTATCTTTAACTGATTCCCCACGTGAATGTTGCATATCATTTAATGACAAACTTATAGCATGTCCTCCTAACTGTAACATTCCAGTTTCAAAACTTACCCTAGTTCTTGTTGATGGTTTTTCAAATATCATGGCTAAGGTTTTATTTTCTAGCAATAGTTTTCCCTTTGTTTTTTTCTTTTTACTCTTTAGTTTTATGGAAAAATCGATCAGTTCCAAAAATTCTTTGCTAGAAAGCTCATCAATTGTTAGAATGTTCTTTGTTTTAATTTTCATTTTCTAAATTTCCGTATAATTCTATTACTTTTTAGGTTTTGTAATTTTATTTTGGTCGTCCATCAGCAATCCACTTACGTATTTTTTTTGCCAATTCATAGGCCTGCTTATCATTCTCAGGAGGTGCAATATTATATAGATCTGCAAAGTCGTTTATGTCTTCAGTTTTAATTCCTTCAAAAGGATCAGCAGATGATTCTATAATTTCTGGTTCAGCTACTGGTTCTGGTTCAGCTACTGGTTCTGGTTCAGCTACTGGT
>CAZDAA010000115.1:0-2240 GCA_964503555.1 uncultured Candidatus Nitrosopelagicus sp. | reverse complement strand
GAAAACAGAAAAGAAGGTTTTCCGCTTTCTTTTCTTTTTATTTTGTTAAAAAAATTAAAACAATTATCGAAGTTATCTTTTTAGGTGCATAAAAAAAGTGATTGTATGGTAGTGCAGGTAGGTCAAAAGGCTCCAAACCTAAAGATTTCTCAATGGGTTCAAGGACTTGATACAAATTTGGACAAGCAAGGTGATAATATAATTTTGGTTGATGTGTTTCAAGTAAACTGTCCTGGATGTTTTATGTATGGAATACCTGAATCTATTGAAATTTATAACAAGTATAAAACAGAAGGTGTTTCTGTTTTGGGTGTAGCTACTGCCTTTGAAGATTTTGATAAAAATACAATTAGTAATCTAGAACTTTTAGTGAAGACTGGTGAAGTGATTGGTGAAACAAAAAAAATGTTGAGCCAGTATGGACAGTTGGATGGGAATAAACTAGCATATAAAATTCCATATCCTGTAGCAATGGATTCATTAGTCAAGGAGTCTGGTGATGTAAGCAAAGAAAAAATGGATTCTATGATTAATACTCAAATTCCTAATTTTGATGCACAGTCAGAGGATTATAAAAATCAAATTTATGAGAGAGTCAAAAATTACTTTATGTCAAAGGAATATACTGCTGAGACATTTGAAATGTATTCCCTTCAGGGAACTCCTTCGAATATACTAATTGATCGTAAGGGGGTATTACGTGATATCTCATTTGGACAAAATGGATTACTAGAATCAAAAATTCAGAATCTGGTCAATGAATAAGTCGTCTTTTTAGAGACTACAATTATGGAAATTATAGATACTGCAAGTATGAGTATCGCAATAGTACCAAATTCAGGAACAACATAACTACCATAAACTTCAATTTTCTCTGACTCTGATGTATATGGTATTGATAAAATCTTATTTTCGAATTTGACATTTTGTATCTGTTCACCATTAACCAAAACAAAGAAACTTCCATCACTAAATGGTCTAATCAAAAAATCAGATGTGGTGATTGATAATACACCACTTTCATCTGTCTCAAGGCTGAATATGATTGAATTTTCATCTGTATTTGCAATTATCCCTGTTACTTCACCACTAGTCAACTGGGTCATTACCATAGAAGAAAGATCAAGTTCTTCTGGTACTGACACTGTCCCGTCAGGATACATAAATCCCTTGATAGTTACATCACCTTGATAAAAATTGGGCACAGTAAAATAAAGATGCCAGTTTCCCATTTCGTCAAGACTTTGAAGTTTTTCAATTTTTTCATGAACAGGCTGTCCTTCTGCATATTTTTTTCCATCTAGATATACTTCAAGTTCTTCATGAATAGAGTTTTGAGGAAATTCAAGGCTTGCATTCATATCTAAATGCCAGCTGTTCAATGCATACATACTGAGAGCTGTACCTTCTGGGTTGAATTGACCGTCAGTGAACCATGCACCAGAATCATACCTAAATGTAAACTTCTCATCGTTTCTTTCCGCATTTAATGGAAAGATTTCATCTTCGCCAAATGCAAAGCAACTGTAAAGATGTATACTATCAGCTATTTTTGGATTAGGTATCATTTGAAAATCTAAAATCTCATCTGGATACATAACATCAAATTTTTGTGAACTGGCAACATCTAATATAATTTCATTCTCATCTTTGATCAAAGCATAAATCTTAAAATTATGAAATGCTTCATCACTGGAATTTTTTATCTGACCAGTCATACTGCCGTCTGAATGTAAAACTAGTGAATCATTATACAATACGTAACCACCCTTAAACTCATGCCCAGTCAAGTCGTATGTTATTTCATATGGTTCAAGTTTAGGATTATCTGATGTTATTTGTGGTAGTTTGATCTTCATTGGGAGCATTTGTTGTGGCATCACTGAAGAAAATACATAATCGTTTGAAAAAATATTATTTCCATCATTGATAGTTACAGTGATTGTAGGAGTTACAGGATAAATTTCGGTATTTTTTATACCGCCTATTACAGTGTATACACCATCATGATCATAAAACCCAACGTACTCATGGTCAGGAATGTATACTTCAGCACTAACAAGTGTTGGAGTGATTAAAACAAATAATATTACTGGAATTAAAAAAAAGAATGCTTTCATTTTACGCTATGTTTGGTAAAACACGTCTTCTCATCTCTTTATCCTTGGCAATACTTGGATGGGAAGGATCTGCTAATATTATCTCAAACCAATAATGCATACCGTCTTTGTACAAAAAGT
>CAZDAA010000114.1:0-2247 GCA_964503555.1 uncultured Candidatus Nitrosopelagicus sp. | reverse complement strand
GTTTATTGCGCCTCTTACATCGTCAGGAACGTCATTGATACTTGATAAGATATCAACAATATCCTTACTCTGTAGTTCTGGACTTAGTTTTTCTAAAGCACCATTCATTCCATCAGTATATTTTTGGTGGTGTTTTGTATGATGAATCTCCATTGTCCTGGCATCTATATGAGGTTCTAATGCATCATATGCATAAGGCATGTCAGGAAGAGTATATTTTCCCATATCATATTCTAAAAACCATAGGATTAATAGGTTTGCTAAAGAATAAAACAATATTAAAAAATGTTATGATATGAATGTTCGAAAAATATTCTTTTTAGTTGTCTTCGTTTCAATTGGGATGATTTTATTGTCAAGCCAATTACAAAATCAAGATAATGTATCCATACAAGTAAATGATAGTGGATCATACATTGGAACTGACGTTCCTCATAGCTATGGATATGATGGTACGGGAATAATAATTTCAGTGATTGATACTGGAGTCGATTTTAACCATCCAGATCTTTTAGGTTTTGGTTCAGATGGAAAAGTAATAGGTGGTTATGATTTTGTTGATAATGATCATATTCCTGAAGACATCAATGGTCATGGAACTCAGGTTGCAGGAATTATAGCATCAAATGGTATACTCCAAGGAATTGCTCCAAACTCAAAAATCTTAGCCTATAAAGTTTCAAAAGATGGCGAGTCTGTACCATCAAACCTGATAATCAAAGCAATTGAAAAATCAATTGAAGATGGTGCGGATATAATCAACATTAGTTTAGGAGTTAATCAGACTAGTGCAAAAATTGACCAAGCGGTAACAAAAGCAGTTCAAAATGGTATAGTTGTAGTTACTGCAGCAGGAAATTTTGGGCCTGAGTTAAGTACCATTGGGAGTCCTGGAATAAATCCCAATGCAATAACTGTAGGATCTACTTTCAATAATGTACCAAGTAGCCTAGTTTCAACACTGAAAATTAATGATAAAGAATTCAATGTTTTCCCAATGGTAGGAACCCAATATATTGATGAATCCATCGTATCAGAAATAGTTTTTGGGGGATATGGAAAAATGAAAGATCTTTCAGATATTGATGTTGAAAATTCGATTTTATTAATTGAGCGAGGAAGTGATATAGAGAATGAAATAGTTTTCTTTTCTGACAAAGAAAAAAATGCATTTAATTTTGGTGCAAAAGCAATTGTTGTTTATAATAATGAGCCCGGCATATTCTTTGGAGAATTAATTCATGAACATGTAGAAGATGATTACATTCCTGCTATTCCAGCATTATCTATATCAAAAGAAGATGGATTATTGATAAAAGAAATGTTAGAAAGTTCTACCGAGGCAGAGTTGAATGTTTTTTATCATCCTGATTTTGTCGCATACTTTAGTTCAAGAGGACCAGTTTCTCCCTTTTACCTAAAACCTGACATGGTAGCACCTGGAGCATTTATCAGTACAACTGACCTTGCTGGAAATTACAGCATCTCAAGTGGTACAAGTTTTGCAGCACCACACATTTCTGGTGTATCTGCACTGTTATTACAAAAAAATCCAGAATTGACATCTAAAGAATTAAAATCGATTCTAATGACAACTTCTGATCTAGTGTCTGACGAATATGACAAAAAATTCCCTCTTGAGGTATCTGGATCTGGAAGGGTTAATGCAACTAAAGCCATAAATGCTGAACTTATCATCACACCGGCAAATCTGATATTCAATTTATCACCTCATGATCAAATGGAAACTAAAATTGTGAAAATAAAAGGGATGGATAATGAATCATTACCTGTGAAGTTTGAGAATAACCAAGTGGCGGATCTCGAATATTATTTTGAACAAAATGATCTCATAATTACAGCAAAATTAATTCAGCATGATTTGGGTGAATTCGAAGATAGAATGATCATTAGTCATGATGATATTGACTATCAAATACCAATCGTCCTACGTGTTTCTGAAGGCGCAATCACAATAAATGAAGATGATGGTAAATTAGATATCGTTGTGGTCAATCCAGAATCATGGTCATATGCAAAGATTACAGCTATAAACAAAGATACAGGAAAAATATTAACTGACTCTATTACACCTGATAAAAAATCTGAATTCGTTATTTATGAGCCTGGTGAATATTGGATTGAAGCTAAAATTGAGTCCGATGAAAATACGCTGAATGTATTTGATACTATCAAAATAGAAACGGTATCTGAGAAAAATTTGATCGACACATTAAATTTTCCTGA
>CAZDAA010000113.1:0-2251 GCA_964503555.1 uncultured Candidatus Nitrosopelagicus sp. | reverse complement strand
ATTTGCTCTAAATATAGCATTATCATATGTAAAATCTGGATGGTTTACCATCTAAATGAAACTAGATTTCTATTTAATAACGTTCACTGATTTTTACTCGTAATCATTATGTGGTTTCCACTCTGTAAAGCAATTCCACCTACAATTGTTACAAAACATAAAAAAATTTTTTAAGTCCCCAAAATCATCATATTTGTGAAACCGCTTAAGATATTCTTATGTGATTTAACATATGATACTGTTACTTTGTCTGTTGATGGCTTCCCATTGAATGTTGGTTATATAGCATCATATACAAAAATGAAATTTAATGACCAAGTTGAAATTAGAGTTTTCAAGTATATTGAAAAACTTCAAGAGGCACTAGAAACATCTGTACCAGATATTATAGGATTTGCTAATTATGCTTGGAACAGACAAATTAACAAGGAAATGTCAAAAATATTCTTAGAAAAAAATAAGAATGGATTAGTGGTTTGGGGAGGACCGAATTTTCCCGCTGATGTGAGTTCACAAGAAGTTTTTTTCACAAAATTTCCTCAAGTTGACATTTATGTTCCTATTGAAGGCGAAATTGGATTTTCAAATATTGTTAAACAGGCTCTAACCCTAAACTCATTTAAACACTTACGAGAAAACATTCTCTCTGAACCTATACCGGGTTGCATTATAAAATCCAATAACGGAAAATTAGAATTTACATTAGCGTTAGATAGAATACAATCGTTAGATGAGATTCCCTCACCCTATCTAACTGGAATTTTGGATGAATGCTTTGATGAAAGGTTAGTACCAATGATTCAGACAAATCGTGGTTGTCCATTTTCATGTACATTTTGTGTTGATGGCTCTGATTCCGTGAGAATGATTAATGAATTTTCTGTGCAACGCGTAGACGATGAACTAAATTATATTGCTAAACACGTTCCAACAAATCAACATAATCTACACATTAGTGATCTAAATTTTGGAATGTATACAAGAGATATAGAAGTTTGTGATTCGATAAATGGTATACAAAAAAAATATGGATACCCACATTATGTAAAAATTACCAGTGGTAAAAATAATCCTGAAAGAATTGGTAAAGCAATAAAAAAACTAGGAAATACAACACATATGTCACTTAGTGTTCAATCACTAAATGATCAAATACTTTCGAATATCAAACGTGATAATATCAGTTCAGAAAAATTGGTTCAGATAGGTCCCGCACTAAAACGTGAAGGACTTGATACTATGTGTGATGTAATCTTGGGATTACCTGGTGAGACTTATGACACAGCTATGCAAACGATAAAAGATGTTCTTAACGCAAACATAGACTGGATAAACATTTGGACTCTAATGCTTCTTGATGGTTCCGAACTAAATACTCCAAAAGAAAGGAAAAAATGGAATATGAAATCTAAATTTAGAATAATACCTAGAGATTTTGTAAAATTGGATAATGGAAAGGTTGTCATTGAGATTGAAGAAGTTGGAATTGGTTCTGACACTTTATCGTTCGATGAATATGTTGAATTGCGACTGATGAGTCTTCTTATAAAAATCATCTCAGCAACGCCTTGTTACAAATCTATATTCAAATTCATGCAATTCTACAATGTAACAATTTTTGATTTGGTATTTTCCATGCTGAAAAACACCTCTGATGCGCCAAGCAAACTACAGAAATTCTTTGAGGAATTTAAGCAATATACTGTTAATGAATTATGGGATTCCGAAGAAGAATTAATTCAGCATTATCAAAATCCTGATGAATATGAAAAGTTATTGAATGGCAGTGCTGGACAGAATGTTGCGTACTATTTTCATGCAATTGCAATATCTGAACAGATGCCTGATTTTACTGATTTTTGTATAAAAACTACAAAAAAATTGATTGAACAAAATACAGATGAAGATTTTGGTACTGAACTAAATGCTATTGCAAAATACTGTCATGGCAGCTGCCAAAATATTTTTGGTGAAGATCGATTGAAATCTAATCCTGAATTCCTTTTCGATTATGATATTTTGACTTGGATGAATACTGGGATAACTTCTTCATTAAAATCATTCAAACTGAATAAAAAATCAAAAATAAAATTCTCTTTAACTCAAGAACAGTATGATGTTTTAGAAGATAAATTAAACATCTTTGGTCATAATAAAATTGGAAGGAGTCAAGCAGTTAATTGGGTTGCTCACCATCTTCTATGGAGAAAACCTTCCTTACTAAAAAATTAGAAATTCAGTACTCCTACTA
>CAZDAA010000112.1:0-2253 GCA_964503555.1 uncultured Candidatus Nitrosopelagicus sp. | reverse complement strand
AGGTTTTAACAAAATTGGATTCAAATCAGGTGATATTTCAATCCGTGATGCTAGAGCCTGAACAGCCTGAGCACGAGAAATTTCAAACTTCTTCCCCTTGTACGCATAATTTGACATGTTTTGAGCCTTAAATGGTGCAACGGAAAACCCTTTCTCTGTAAAAATTCTGCAAAGTGCAGTTACAAGAGTTGTTTTACCCGCACTAGATGATGTTCCCTGAATCATTAATGTTTTTGAAATGTTAAATCGCCTCCAATGCCTTTACCAGTTTTATGTTTTCTTTTCTAGTTTTTACTGCAATTCTAATATAATTTTGGTTTAATCCACGGAATGTACTACAATCTCTTATGAGAATTTTTTTCCTCTGAAGTTTTTTTTGTAAAAGTCTTGATTTAATTTTTGTTTTAACTAGAATAAAATTTGTTGATGAGTTATAACAAGTAAATTTCTTTGATTTTGCTAAATTTGATGAAATAAAATCTTTCTCTTTTTTGATTAGTTTACATGTTTTTTCTAGAAAAGGGTGATAACATATTGCTGCGCTTGCAGCACGTTGCGCCATATAACTAACATTCCAAGGAATTTTTATCTTTTGTAATGGATCTATTATTTGTGAATTACTTACTCCGTACCCAATTCTAATTCCTGCTAAACCAAAAGATTTTGTGAGTGAACGTAAAATAAATAAATTCTCATAATTTTTGATATATTTTATTAATGATTCATTACTTTCTGGAACCAGCTCGATGAATGTCTCATCAATAAATACTAATGATGATTTTTTCTTTGCGGCAGAAATAATTTTCAGCATTTCCTTCTTTTTAATTAAAACACCTGTAGGGTTATTTGGATTACAAATAAAAATACAGCCATTTCTGGGAATTTTCATAATAAATTTCTGTAAATTTTTTGAAAGATCCATAGTTTTAAAAAATGAAATTTTACATTCGCAAAGTTTTGCAGAAACTTCGTATTCACTAAAAGTTGGTATTGAAATTAAAACAGGTGTTTTTTTATTTAGAAAGGTTTTACAAAAATTATAGATTATTTCCGTTGCACCATTTCCAACAACAATTTGTTTTTTTCTAACACCTGTAAACCAGGCTAAATTTGTACGTAAATCTGAAGAGCTTGGATCTGGATATTCAGAGATCAATTCTAATTGTTTTTTTAAATAACGCTTTACACCTGGATGACAGCCCAATGGATTGACGTTTGAACTAAAGTCAATCATTTGGGGATTAGGATTTTTTGTACCATATTTGCCCCCATGTGAGGCTGGAATGTGTGACTGTGCTGGTTTATTTGGATGGATTCTCACATCATAGATTATCTGTTGCTAATTTAGTATGTTTTGGTTATTGCTAACGATTATTAATTGAAAACTTGAAAATGATCCATGAAGAAAAGAGTAGCCATCATAGGCGTAACTGGAGCAGTTGGTCAAGAGTTTGTCCAATCCTTAAAGAACCATCCATGGTTCGAAGTTACCCAGATCGCTGCATCAGAGCGTTCTGCTGGAAAAAAGTATGTTGATGCTATAAGAGATGACAGTGGAATTGTTGCTTGGGATGTTGGTGGAGAGATTCCAGATTACATAAAGGATATGCAAGTTTTAACAATTGACGAGATTAATGTTGCAGAATTAGATTTAATTTTCTCAGCAGTAGAGTCACAAGCTGCAATAGATATTGAGACAAAATTTGCAAAAGATCTTCCTGTAATCTCAACTTCATCTGCATATAGATACGAAGAGGATGTTCCAATACTTATTCCAGGAGTAAATGATGAACAGGCAGAACTGCTTGAAGTTCAAAAGAAAAATCGTAACTGGAAAGGTTGGGTAGCACCACTACCAAACTGTACAACTACTGGTTTAGCTATCACACTCAAGCCACTATTTGACAAATATGGTGCAAAGAAAGTCATGATGACTTCAATGCAAGCAATATCTGGTGGTGGAAAGACTGGTGTATCTGCAATGGGAATTACTGATAATATACTTCCATACATTCCAAAAGAAGAAGAAAAGGTAAGAAAAGAGACTAGAAAAATTCTAGGTAAACTAAAGGACGGCAAGATTGAAGATGCAGATATTAGAGTTAGCTGTACATGTACACGTGTTCCCGTAATAGATGGACATACTGAATCAGTCTTTGTTGAAACAGAAAAGGAAATTGATCCAGCTTTAGCAAAAAATACCTATGATACTTACAACAAAGAAATTTCAGTTGCAGGACTACCTTCCGCACC
>CAZDAA010000111.1:0-2290 GCA_964503555.1 uncultured Candidatus Nitrosopelagicus sp. | reverse complement strand
GTTAACGGAAAATTTTTGCCATAATTTTCAGATTTCAAATCTAGGTTGTTGTGCCAATCTTTACATTTTTCACAAGTTTGCCCAGTATACATAAAATCACTTATCCATATATGAGACAATGTTCACAATCACAACTTGGCTGTTGCTTGCTTTTTGCAAGACAGTTTTTGTGTTGTCCTGCCTGACATTGAACACAAACTTTTTCCAGATTATCAACAGACGTATATTTCTTAGATTGGTCAAAACCAAATCCGCCGTCTTGTGGACCTACCATAATTCTCTTACATTCTTCTGATATTTTAGGTAATGTCCATTTCCAAAATTTAGAGTATAAAAATGGCTACTAACGTTTTTTTTGCTTGTTTCTTCGGCGTTCAGCTTTTTGATCAGCCCATCTACTGTGCTTTCCTTTTTTTCTTATTGGCATGATATGCAAAATCTAGACGGCTTTATTTATTTTGATAAGAGTGGAGCGGAAGAGGAGTGATCCTGAGAATTCAAAATTCACTTTCTTCGTTTCCAATTCTTCCAAATTTACAAAGTTAAAAAGTATTGCCAATCAAAAAATACTACTTTTGACGCTATAGAAGTAAATATTCATAAAAATGGACTTTCTTAGGCTACCAAACAGTAAGTTTGCCTGGTAGCCATTAAGGCCCTTTTAATCTGATTTGCTCGTTACTTGTTTAATAAACTTGTTCAAGCATTCTACAATTTGTTCTTCATTATGCTCATCCATGTCCTTCTTACAATTTGGACATAATTTCTTTTTTACAGAAGCATAAGCAACGGGATTGGTTGCCACTTTGATTAATTTCTTAATGCATAAATGAGTCTCCCAGTCACTATGTTTACTCATATCCTTCCCGCAGGTAGGGCATGATATTTCTTCCATATCAAAATGAAAGACTGTGCTCACTTATTCTTTTTTCTGAAATACCCTATATTCTCCAATAATGGAATCGCACTTGTGACAGGTATATTGACCTCTTTCAATCAGGATGAGGTCATCTGCAACTGGTTCGTTAGGACTTTCTTCGATTTGGATTTTTGGTGAGCCGTCAAACTCAGCTTCACATTTCTTGCAAAAATATTTCTGCATTTTTTGCTCTTCAAGCTTGCCAATAGGAGCCAGAAAATTCTTACCAACACCAAGATCAGACAGTTTTGCCTGTTCATCTGTAATGTCTGCAGTAATACGACCACCAGAGCCATGAAGTTCTAAAACAACCAATTCAAATTATATCATTTTTTCGATAATAAAAGAATTGGTTTTACAGAAGCAAAAATTAGCTAATTTAGAGACTGAATGTATGTTTGAAGTTTTTGTTTCTTTTCTTCAACTGTTAAAGGCAGATACTCTTCGAACATTGCTTTCATCTCCAGTCGCTTTTCTGCCTTTTCATCCTCAGACATTCCATCCCACTGCAATTTCATCTGCATGAAATGAAGAATCAATGCAGCTCTATCTTGTAATGATAATGATCTAAATACGTCTCCCATCTCTTTGAATTGACGTTTCTTTTCTGCTATCTGTTCATCAGACATTCCCTTGAAATATTTTTTTGATTTATCACTGTATTTTTTGTCTGAGGTTTTTTTGTGGTCACCCTTTTTTATCATATCAGATACATAAAGTGCCTCACCATTTCCTGCGTCAACTAGAATTTTGTAATATGCATGATTATCAGTGATTACTACAACCTTGTAAACCAGAAATTCATTAACATCTGTAAGTTTCCCATAAACTGCCTTTCCATCTGATACAGAATTTTCACCAACCGCCATTGCAACAGAGAGTGCGATTGTATCCTTTTGTTCCGAGTTATCAGCTGGGATGGTTCCCTGAATTTTTGGATAGTTGGTCTTATCCCATTCTGCAAATGCAGGAGTAGCCAGGATTGATATTGAAAATACGCCGACTAAAATTGCCGCAATTGTAATTTTAGATGACTTATTCATGGATTATCACTTTCTGTACTCTATAAAAAATGATCCCACAATTGTTCCTAGTGCAAACATCGTGGCAGCTTCTTTACTACATGTGCTATAGAAATCCTTCCTGGTCCAGCAATCATTACAACCAAACATGCAGCAAGTAATATGAGGTCGAATTCAACTCCTCGTTCTCCAGTTAAACTGCCCGCCTGCTTGACATAGAAAATTGCACCCAACATAACTATCGAAATCAATGATGCTGAAAGTCGTGTAAAAACTCCTATCAACAACAAAATTCCTGGAACCATCTCTGCCAGTGCAATTGGAATCTGCATCTCAGCAGGAAGTCCAA
>CAZDAA010000110.1:0-2321 GCA_964503555.1 uncultured Candidatus Nitrosopelagicus sp. | reverse complement strand
GCCTATGGTTGTTCAGCTAGTTTTGCTGACTCCGAAATGATATCTGGGTTGATCGCAAACGGTGGACATACTCTTGCTGAAAATGAATCTGACTCGGATCTTAATCTGATCGTCACTTGTTCTGTAAAGGATGCTACTGCCACAAAGATGGTTTATCGTATTAAAGAATCACAATCAAAGCCTCTTATTGTTGCAGGTTGCCTCCCAAAAGCGGAAAGGCATACTGTTGAAAAATTTGCAAAAAATGCCAGCTTGATGGGACCAAATTCGATTGGAAAGACTGTACAGATAATTGAAAAAACACTTAATGGTTCAAAAATGGTGTGCCTAGATGACACCGATATTTCCAAAGTGGGTATACCCAAAGTAAGACTCAATCCTACAGTAGGAATTGTAGAAATTGCTAGTGGTTGTATGAGTGAATGTACCTTTTGCCAGACAAAACTAGCAAAAGGTGACTTGAAAAGCTACAGAATTGGAGATATTGTGAGACAAGTCAAAACAGAACTGGCTGATGGTTGTAAAGAAATATGGCTTTCTTCAACTGATAATGGCTGTTATGGCTTGGATATTGGAGAAGACTTGTCTTCTTTGATCAACAACGTTAGTGAAATACCTGGCGAGTTTCGAATTAGAGTTGGGATGTTGAATCCTATGTTTATGCCCAGAATAAAGAATAATCTTCTCAAATCGTTTGAAAATGACAAGGTATTTCGATTTTTACATGTCCCAGTTCAAAGTGGAAGTAATAATGTACTAAATAATATGAAGCGTGGGCATACAGTTGAAACATTCAAAAATGTTGTAAAAGAATTTAGAACAAAATTTGGTCCGTTTACTATTTCAACGGATATTATTGTAGGATATCCAACGGAAACAGAAGAAGATTTTCAAGAAACAGTGAAACTTTTGAAAGAAACCAGACCAGATATCATAAATCTTTCACGATATAGCCGAAGGCCAGGAACGGTAGCTGCAGAAATGCCTCAACTTGATGTTGCAGAAGTCAAACGAAGGAGTAAACAAATCACTGATATTGTGAATAATATCTCGCTCGAAAACAACAAAAAATGGATTGGGTGGAAGGGTAAGGTTTTGTTTGATGAAGATATAGATGGGCAGATTAAAGGCAGAAATTTTGCTTACAAACCAATTTTTGTAAAAAATGATGCCAAACTTGATCAAATATCTACGGTTATGATAACGAATGTGACAAATCATAGCCTGATCGGTAAGATCGCAAGTTAAAAAATTTTGATCGTTGTTTTGATGAAAACTTAGTTAACGGTTATTTACTGGAATTTGTCATAATATGCTACCATGACATTTGAGATAACTGAGCCTATACTGGTGATTGGTCTAGGACGAGTTGGTGCTGATCTTGCTGAAAAGGCAAAAAAATCACTAAATTCTGATTCATTACTTATCAGTCATGACCAAAAAGATTTAACTGGTGAAAACTCGATAAAAATTTCCACCAAGTCTGTTGTTAACCCATCAATTCATCTTATTCGAGGATCAACTTTAGAAAACTTGGAAGAGATTCAAGGGAAAATTTCAAAATATTCGACAATAATTTTAATGTCAAATCTTGCTGGAAAGGCTGGTATAGGAATTGCCCCTATTGTTTCTAAAATTTGTAAAGAACAAGAAAAAAACCTTCTATCATTTGCTATTATGCCATTTAAATTCGAAAAAGATAGAATATTCCAATCAGGAATTGCATTAAAAAGAATTAGACATGATTCGCATTGTACCATTGTTCTTGATAATGATGCGCTTCTTGATAGTAATCCTGATCTATCTCATGAACAATGTAATCATATTTCCAATAAAGCCATTGAAAGTGTGATATCATCACTAAAATTATCTGAAATTTCCGATGATGTAAATATTTTATCAACAAGCAAGGACGCTGATGATATGGAAGTGTCTCTTAAAGATTCATTAAGAATGCTATATGAGGATGCTCCTCCAAACAGCATTAAGAGATCTATGTTATATGTCTACGGTGGTAGTAATGTTCCGATTGGAGTATTAAATTCAATTTCTAATATTACTGGTGGAGTTTTTGATGAAAACACTACACATGTTGACATGTCATCTAATGAATCTAAAATAGTCATGCTAAGTTCTGTTCAAGGTGAAACAAAATTTGACAAGTATGATCCACTTGGAATAATTTCTTCAGAGAAAACAATTGATTGGGACGAACCTGAATGCAGTATAAACTGTGAACTTGATCTTAAACAGTTAGAATAAATAAATTAGTTTCTAGAATTACTTTTTTGCTTTAGCAGCTGGCTTTGCTTTAGCAGCTG
>CAZDAA010000109.1:0-2335 GCA_964503555.1 uncultured Candidatus Nitrosopelagicus sp. | reverse complement strand
GAGATAATAAAATACTTGGGAGTTGCATCAAATGTTACAAAAAATGATATTCCAAATGAATTTAAGAATGACCCAAAAGTTAATTCATATCTTATAAGAAAATTACCTGCAGATAATAAAAAAAGAATTGATATAGAAAATAAACTTAGACATGAATTTTTTATTGCATTAACCAAAGGAAACAAAAATAAAGCATCTAACATATTTGAACAATTTACAACCACAAATGAGTTAGGCCAATTTTACAGGAAAATCTTCATTCCATCTATGACTAAAATTGGTGATCTATGGGAAGAAAAAAAACTTGGTGTTGCAGAAGAACATATTGCAAGTAATGTAGCGCAAAACCTGATCAAAAACATATCAGAAAAAAATAAGATTGATGGAAAAAAGGGAAAAATTTTGTTAACTACTCCTCCAGGAGAAAGTCATAGTATTGGTTGTAGTGTATTAGAGTCATTTTTACAAAATAAAGGATTTACTGTATTTAATTTGGCACCATCTACTCCTGCTCAACATTTAGTAGATTTCATGAAAACAGCAAAACCAGATAGTATAGTAGTATCAATTACTCTAGAAGAGAATATCAAATCTGGCCAGCGTCTAGTAACTAAGATTAGAGAAAAATCAAAAAAAATTCCAATTTATGTTGGAGGACAGGCATTACAAGATAAAACAAAAGTAAAATTTGATGCTAAAATTGTTGAGAATTTTTCTAATTTTAATGCAGTAGTAAAGTTATTGAAAGTACGGAAATGAATATCAAATTATTTTGTTAGTATTTTGATCTTCTTTGAAAGCATATCTAATGATTTTTTTATAGCCATGTTTTGTTTTTTGATTTTACCGTTATAGGTAGTAATTTTCTTATTTCTTTGCATAATCATTCTTTTCTGTTCTGACAATCCAGAGGATCCTTTTGACTTTCTTTCTTTTAAGGATGAAATGATTGATGTTTCCTGAATTAAATCCATAAGCTTATCTGATTTTATACCATTCATCTTAATCGAACTTAATTCATCAAGTGTTAATTGATCTAGATTTTTCTTAGAATTTGCAGCGATTTGTACTATTCGGCCAATTATCTTATGAGAAGTTCTGAAAGGAATTCCTAATTTCACAAGTTTCTCAGCGAGATCTAATGCTACAAGATAACTATCCTCTGTCACCCTTTTCATATTTTCTTCATTAATTGTAATTGTTGATAGCATTGATTTGATTACAATCAATGCAGTGATTGAAATTTTTGAAGAAGACCATATTGATGATTTGGTTTGCTGTAGATCTCTACTATATCCTGAAGAAAGACCTTTTGTAGTAGATAGAATAGACGTAACATATCCTATTACCTGTGAAGTCTTACCACGTGTAAGCTCCAATATGTCTGGATTTTTTTTCTGAGGCATTACGCTTGATGGTGATGTAAATGCATCAGAAAGCTCCAAGAATGAAAATTCAGATGATGACCAAATTATAAAATCCTCAGAAATCCGACTGAGGTTTGTCATAAGAATCGCAACAGATGCAATATATTCAGCTACAAAATCTCGTGAGCTTGTTGCATCAATAGAATTTTCAACAATTCCTATAAATCCAAGCATTTTTGCAGTACTATCCCTGTTTATTGGAAGACTAGTTCCCCCAACTGGTCCAGCACCAAGTGGACTCTGATTTATTCTTTGATAAAGTTCAATGAATCTATCAAAATCACGGAACAGTGAATCTGCATAAGAAATTAAATAGTGAGAAAATACACCAACTTGAGCTTGCTGAAGATGTGTATACAGAGGCATAATTGTATTTGTGTGATGCTTTGCAAGTGAAATGAGCTCTTTGATTGTATCCATAATACACTGACATAGAATATTTACATCGTCACGGATTTTCATTCTGATATCGAGTGACACTTGATCGTTACGTGATCGTGCAGTATGCATTTTACCACCACTATCAATTCCAATTTTTTTAATCACCAATGATTCAATTAATTCATGAATATCTTCTGGTTCAAAATCTGGTTGTGAGATTTTTCCTTTTTTCAGATCCTCCAATGCAACAAGAATTTTTTTCAGATCTTTTTTTGTAAGTATCTTATTTTCATACAACATAATTGAATGAGCCTGACTGCCAATAATATCATAAAATACGATATCAGTATCATCAGACATTGATGAAACATAATCAAGTGTAATTTCATCTAATGTTCCGCCCAATCTAGACCGATACATGAATTTACTTTGCTAAATGCTATATATAGCATCAACGGATTGTTATCAATGACACAAGACCTTAAACAACTCAGAGTTCATATTTTTGATGAGCTTTCTAAGATTGT
>CAZDAA010000108.1:0-2355 GCA_964503555.1 uncultured Candidatus Nitrosopelagicus sp. | reverse complement strand
GTTTTGGACCTATACCAATATCTGCACAGATACCCGATGCAGTAACATCCTTGGACGTTACAAATGGATAAGTTCCATGCCATAATGATAGATGTGTACCCTGTGTACCTTCTACTAGAACATTTTTTTGATCTTTTAATGCAGAATTAACTTCCGCTGGTACATCAATAACATATGAGGAAAGTGATTCAATATCCTTTGCCATCTTTAAAGTTCTCATTGCGCGCTCGGCATTTGCAGGACCAGTTCCTGAGCCAGTACTTCCAATCTTTTCTTTTAATCTACCTTTAGAATCCTGGTCAAGATGGTTTTGTTCAATTATTCCACAATGTTTATCCAAAAATGCTCTGTCTGAAACACCATACTCTTGTATTTCTTTAAAAAAGACATCAGGGTTAACAACCACACCAGGTCCAATCATAACTCTGGCATTTTTATTTAAAAATCCACTAGGTAACATACGCACCTTATAGGTCGTATCACCATCTTTGATAGTATGTCCTGCATTTGGTCCTGCTCCTCCACGAACAACAATTGATGGGTTATCCTTTTTTGCCAAATAAGAAATAACTTTACCCTTTCCTTCATCTCCAAAAAAACCACCTACTACAACAGTTGAGGGCATACAGGAATACTAAAGAATTCACATATTTAATTCAACTTACAAGTATGGTTATTACATACAAATTGAAGGGATTATGTTGACGGAACCAAATTATGCAGGTAATATTATTGTGATTCTAGCAAATTTACCTGACTTTCTCAGAAAACCAATATTAAAAAAAAGAATGTCAGAATTTTATTCTATGCCAGATCAAGAACAAAATGTTCTGATAGAAAATGCACTTGAAGCGGCTCCTACAATTCCTTTTCCTAATTTTTCAAAACTTTTCAAAACATGGCTTGAAGTTTTAGCGGATGAAACGGAAGAACATAGAAATATTCTTGTTTCTGGCTATGTGAATGAGATCACCAATTTTCCTCAAAAATTAATTGCCTTTAATCTAGATGGTATGCTTGAAATTTACTTGACATTAGATGATTCAAAAAAAATGATTATAAATAATTCCTTAAAACTGATTATTGAAAAATTGGAAAGTGATGCAAAACGAAAGATTATGCTTCTAATTCCAAATATGTTAAAAAATGAGTTAGGGGTTTAGGCTGGTGGCTCTTCTGGATTTCTATTTTTTTCATCACTATAATCAATAACATCTCCTTCAGGCGTCATGACACCCAAAAACACCTTTTCGTTCTTTTTTAACAGTTTTCTATGATCTTTTTGTGACATGTCTAATCTCATTTCATTCATCACCATAGTGCGATATTCCTTCCATTCATCCCAGCATTTGGGACAGCAAGGATATGAAGATTGAAGTGGTTCTAATTCTGCATTATCTGGAATTTCACTTTTACATTTAGTACATACACGAGACATACTTTCTCCATTAACTAGTTACTTTTATTTTTTTCAAATCAATACCAATAATAGATAAGAACTCAAATCTAGTGTATGAAAATTATATGCCCAAAATGCAAAGGAACTGCAGAATTAACACCAGATTTTTCTCTAGTTATTTGTAAAAAATGTGATTATGAAATTAGCTATGGCGAATATATCAAGCATATTGCACACTCAGAATCTACATATTCCGATATACTTGGTGATTATGCAGGTAATACAGAGGGTCAATCGGCAGGTAGTTTAGAGGAATGGGATTGATGTTGATCATAAAGTCAGAAAACTTGTTCTCAAACCTTATTTAAAACAGCTAACAAGTTAGCAACATTGGAATTTTTATTTGAAATTATTCTGAATCTGATAGGTTTTTCTGTTGGTATGATAATTGGTGTTATTTCATATATTGGATTCAGAAATACTGGAAGCCCAACACTATTTCGATTAACTATAGCTTTCTTTGCAATTGGAATTGGTTTTGGAGTTTTGGCGATTGGATATATCATTGATGATGCGATAATGCATACTGGTGATATCAATAGAGGTATTACAACAATTGGAATTGCTATACAAACTATTGGATACTGGTTTATTGCATTTTCTCACACAATCAAAACTTTCTTCCCTAAATCAAAGTATCTTCGTTCGGTAGGAGTATTACCATTATTTTTAGTATCGTTCGCTTCTATTGAACATGTAATACGAGCTGTATCATTCATTTTACTGGTCTATGGTTCGATTGAAACAATGTTATCATATTTGCAAGGAAGAAAAAAATCAACACTTTTTGTTGCAGTTGGTTTAGGTTTGTTAGGGTTGGGTGAATTTGTTAGTTGGTATTCATTTGTATTTCCAGAATCAGTTTTATATGCAATATCAATTGTGATAAAAATTGG
>CAZDAA010000107.1:0-2370 GCA_964503555.1 uncultured Candidatus Nitrosopelagicus sp. | reverse complement strand
TTCCTTGACTGGGTGAGGAAACAAGAATACAGAGCCTCCAAACATGGCTATTTTTGGTAGCCTATTTTGGCTCTTTAGATCTTCAACCTTGGCTTTCGTCTTATCAACATCTAGATTCATTTCCTCACTATCAAAGGCAAAAAACTCGATATCCAGACCATGGACAAGTCCAGCAGTTCCGGAATGCTCTTTTTTACCGTGTGAAATGTGACCGCCAGCGGGGATAGATGGTGCAATCATCACATCTCCCGGATTTGAGAAGGCAGAGTAAATGGCTAGATTTGCAACAACCCCGGAAGTTGGTCTTACGTCTGCAAACTCAGACCCAAACAGCTTATTGGCAAGATTCATGCATTGAATTTCGACTTCATCAATGTAGGTACATCCAGCATAGACCCGTTCTCCAGGCCAGCCTTCGGCATATCTATTTCCAAAATCAGATATTATTGCCTCCCTTACGGCTGGACTAGGCACATTTTCACTGGCAATTAGAGGTATCGAGTCGTTAAACCATTGATTATGTTTCTCCAAACTTTGGAAAATTCGTTCATAAGCCTCTTTATTTGATGAATCAGTCATAATATCCACAGTCATCTTCTACATTAAAAAATACCTATCGAATTTTCTCATATGATATAGTATATAAAAAGGAGAAATGGATTCGATCTCATTATGGCAGTTCAAGCTACACAATCAAACATGCCAGTTGTAATACTAAAAGACGGTGCAACACAAAGCAAAGGGCTAGAAGCACAGAAAAACAACATTTCAGCAGCTAAAATTATCGCTGAAATTGTACGTACAAGTCTGGGTCCAAGAGGAATGGACAAGATGCTTGTTGACTCTTTGGGTGATGTAACAATAACAAACGATGGCGCTACTATTCTTAAGGAAATTGATGTCCAACATCCAGCAGCTAAAATGTTGGTTGAAATTGCAAAAACAACAGATAATGAAGTAGGTGACGGCACTACATCTGCAGTAGTTTTAGCTGGTTCATTATTGGAACAAGCTGAATCACTTTTGCTACAGGAAGTCCACCCAACCATCATTGTAGATGGTTATAGAAAGGCAGCTACAAAAGCAAAACAATACCTAAAGGATATTGCAGAACAAGTCACTGCTAACGATAAATCAATCTTATTAAAAATTGCAAATACATCAATGCAAACAAAATTGGTAAAAAGAGACTCCTCTCAATTATCCGATATGGTTGTAAGATCTATTACCGCTGTTGCTGAAAAACAAGGCGAAAATTATACTGTAGATATTGATGATATCAAAGTAGAAAAGAAAGCAGGCGGTTCTATTTCAGACTCGGCAATTATTCGAGGTATTGTACTAGACAAAGAAGTTGTTCATTCGGGAATGCCAAAAAAATTAGCTGATGCGAAAATTGCTCTAATCAACGCCGCACTAGAAATTGAAAAAACAGAAACTGATGCAAAGATAAACATCTCAAACCCACAACAAATGAAATCATTCCTTGACGAAGAAAATAAGATGTTAAAAAATATGGTTGACAAAGTTGTAGGTTCTGGTGCAACTGTTGTGTT
This sequence comes from uncultured Candidatus Nitrosopelagicus sp., assembly GCA_964503555.1. Classification (GTDB taxonomy): domain Archaea; phylum Thermoproteota; class Nitrososphaeria; order Nitrososphaerales; family Nitrosopumilaceae; genus Nitrosopelagicus. The sequence goes on along the minus strand of CAZDAA010000107.1, from coordinate 814 downwards.
TTGCCAAAAGGGAGTTGATGATATGGCTCAGCATTATTTAGCAAAAGCAGGAATTCTTGCTGTTAGAAGAGTAAAAGAAAGTGACTTGACAAAACTAGCAAAAGCTACTGGTGCTAGAATAGTATCAAGTTTTGATGATTTATTTGAAAAGGATTTAGGAACAGCTGGGTTAGTTGAAGAACGAAAAATCGAAGAGGATAGATGGGTATTCATCGAGGGATGCAAACACCCAAAATCTGTAACTCTTCTGTTAAGAGCTGGTTCACAAAGAGTTGTTGATGAAGTTGAAAGATCTGTTCACGACGCACTTATGGTAGTAAAGGACGTTATGGAATTACCATCAATAGTAGCTGGAGGCGGTGCACCTGAAACATATGCTGCAACCAAGATTAGAAATTGGGCAAAATCACTTGAAGGTCGTGAACAACTAGCTGCGGAAAAATTTGCAGATGGCTTAGAATCTATCGCACTTTCACTTAGTGAAAATGCAGGAATGGACCCAATTGACACTCTTGCCTCACTTCGTTCAAGGCAATTAAAAGGAGACAAATGGACTGGAATTGATGTCATAAAAGGCAAGGTTCTCAATATGAAAACCGGTGATGTTGTAGAACCTTTGGCTGTTAAAAATCAAATAATTTCAGCTGCAACTGAAGCAGCATGTATGCTTTTACGTATTGATGATGTAATTGCAACCGCAAAATCTGCAGGACCCCCACCAGGCGCTGAAGGTGGTGGAATGCCACCAGGAATGGGTGGAATGGGTGGAATGCCACCAGGAATGGGTATGCCAGATATGGGCGGAATGATGTAA
>CAZDAA010000106.1:0-2522 GCA_964503555.1 uncultured Candidatus Nitrosopelagicus sp. | reverse complement strand
GCCTGTATTTTTTTTGCCAATCCTTTTAATAATTTAAGAGCTTTTTCAGCAGCATTTTGATATCCATCAATAATTACTGTGGAATGAATATTTTTTTCAAGTAGTTTTTCTGCCTTTTCTAACATAGAACCTGCAATAACTACAGAAGATGTTGTTCCGTCACCTACCTCAGTATCAATTGTCTTAGAAACTTCGACCATCATTTTTGCAGCTGGATGCTGAGCATCAATTTCTTTTAGAATAGTGGCTCCGTCGTTTGTAATTGTCACATCGCCTAACGAATCCACCAACATTTTGTCTAAACCGCGTGGTCCTAGACTAGTTTTAACTAATTCAGCAACTAGTTTGGCAGCAGTAATATTGTTTTTTTGTGCATCTTTGCCCTTTTGTTGTAATGCACTTTCCTTTAATACTAAAACTGGACCGTTAGGAGTTTGTTGAATAGATGCCATTAATTTACAGATTTTTTTTATATGTTCCCTTTATAATTTTATCCAGTAACAACTTTGAGAAATGAACGAGTTTTTACATCAATTAAACCACTAAACAGTATTCGGATAGATGGAAGTGCTAAAAATGGTAAGAAAAGAGGTATTAGGTGAGGTTTTTTAAATTTACAGCCTCTATCGTTTAATACTAACGATATGTTTTCAAAGTTTTCTGTAACTTTTTCAAAACTATCTGTAGAAACAATACCTGCCATTTGTAAAGGCATGAAGGAAAGGATTTTACCATTATTTACTACTATCACACCACCTTGTGTTTTGGCAAGATGATTAGCGGCTATTGTCATGTCTTTCTCATTTGAACCTATTACAATCATATCATTCTCGTGAAAACTCCAAGTTGATGCAAATGCACCTATTTCAGCACCAAAATTCCTTAGGAATGCCACAGTATGCTTTGCTGAGCCTGACGTCCTATCAAAAGCAGCAACTTTCCATACATCTTTGTCATGGGATGCCAAAACATTTCCGTTATAAACAGATAAAGATTCTTCACCCTTCTCTGTGACTATCTCTGTTTTCATATCAATCACATTAACATTAACTGAATCAGATTTACTACTGACTAGGAAATCATTCTCTGTAATTTTTTTTAATTTTATAGTTTTTGTCATCCATTTTGGGATGGTGTATTTTTTTATTTTTGAAACAATACTACCATTAGATACTACTAATCGGCCTCCGATGAAAACTTTGTTAGGTTTCAGCTTATTCAGATCATCAAAAACTAAAATATCTGCTATCTTACCTGGTGCTATTCCCCCTAAATCTTTGCCCATGTTATAATAATCAAAACAGTTTTTTGATGCCATAGATATTGCGTCGACCTGATTAAGACCTGCCTTTACTGATTCTCTAACACAGTGATCAATATGACCAAATTTTGTTAGATCAATAGGATCCAAGCCGTCTGAACAAAACATCAATCTGTCCGTATAAACTCTATTTGTATGAACTAATTTTATGATCTCGGTAAGATCTCTGCGAATTGATCCTTCCCTAATCATGATCCACATTCCCAATCGCAATCGTTCTAAAACTTGATCAAAGTTAATCGGTTCATGACATGATAAAATTCCAGATGAGACGTAAGCATTTAGTTTCTTATCAGCCAAGCCCGCAGTATGTCCATTTATCACCAAATTCCTTTCAAGCATTGCTGATAATGTTTTCATTGTTTTAGGATCACGTTGTGTTACCTTAGTCCATGAAAATACCTCACCCAGACCAATAACATCAGGTATCTTCATTGCAGATTTTTCTTCAGATATACTGAATGTTTTTCCGTGGCTGAACTTTCTATCAACAGGCATACCTCCAGGTATTACATGAAAAATGCGTACTGGAAGCTCAGATGTCATTTTGACAAATTCACTAAAACCTCTATACCCACACGTACTTGCTATATCAATTGAATCAGCAAAAAGAGAAGTAACCCCGCATAGGATAGATTTTTTTACAAATTCTAGTGGTGTGACGAACTGATCCAGATGGATGTGAGGATCAGCAAATCCAGGAGTAACAATTTTTTTTTCTAAATCTATGATTACAGTCTGTTCTCCTTTTGTATGAGATGCATTTTTCCCGACATAAGCTATTCTGCCTTGTGATATAGCTATTTCAGTATCAGGTATAATCTCACGAGTATACACATTGACTAGTGAGCAATTATGCAATACAAGATCAGCCGGTTTTGAGCCAGTAGCAACTGAGTTTAGAGCTGAAATAGATCTAGATAGCCCTGAATGCATTATTGATCTTAACCTGTTGAACTTATTATAGATTAGAAGGGATGTTTAAATTACAGTCAGATTCGGAATAAATTGTGAATCTACCAAAAGCAAAAAACACTTTTTGTCCAAAATGTAATAAGCATACTATTCAAAAAATCTCTATTTACAAAGCAGGTAAAAGACGTGGAATGGCTGCAGGCGAAAGAAGACATGCGCAAAGAAAAAAGGGATATGGTGGTCAGAAGTTCCCAAAGCTTGCAAAGCCTGCAAAAACAACAAAGAA
>CAZDAA010000105.1:0-2538 GCA_964503555.1 uncultured Candidatus Nitrosopelagicus sp. | reverse complement strand
TAAGTATTAAAATAAGGGATTCTGACTCATATTCGATATGACTACTAAAAAGCCAGGTGGCCGTTCTCATGGGTTTAAACATAAATCTAGATCTATCATGACAAAAGACGCTCCTAGAGGTGTTTCATTCTTACTTCATGAATATCATGATGGAGATAGAGCACTTGTGATTATTGATCCACGACAACATAAGGGACTTCCACACAGAAGATATCACGGAAAAGTTGGGACTGTGAGTAAAGTTGGTAGACGTAGTGTTGTTCTTGATATTAAACTTGGTAATAAATCAAAAACCTTAATCACTAGATTTGATCACATTAAACCATTCGGTGTATAATTATGGAAGAAGTAAAAAAGAAACAATTAGTTTCATTGGCAGAAGTCAAAGAAATATTAGAAAAGGTTGATGCTGAATCATTAGATCAAATTCAACGTTGGACCTATGATTATGTTTCAAAATTTAGCAATACTGATCCAAAAATAGCAAAGAAAATGAAGCAAGATCTAATTAAAGAATGTAATCTAACTGAAGAGGAGGCTGTAGAAATTTTGAATATTATGCCAGAGTCTTTACCAGAATTACGTTCTTTTACGTTTGGGTGGAAAAAATTAATTCTTTCTGAAACTCTGGAAAAAACACTCAAAATAATTAAGGAGCATTCATAATTTAGGTGACATAGTTGGACATGGGGAATACCCAACCAAGGAGATATGAGGAATATGCACATGTGTTGGATTTTAAACCACGTGGAAAATCAACTACCGTTAAAGGTAGAGCAGGAAATATTATAATTGCAATAGGCGATGAGAGATTAACACTTTTAGAAATACTTGGGATTGAGGACACAACTTTCGAAATAGGAGAAAAAATATACATTGGAAAAGAAGGAAGAACAAAAGTTCAATCTGTTTTGGGTAAATTAGATTATGCCAAAATTTCTATTACAGCACAAAGTGAAATTTCAGGCATAGTAGAATTAATAATTAAAGAAAATGAGAAAAGGTTTGTAGACTACTTGAATAAGGCACAACCTCTCACACCCAGAATACATGCATTAGAGTTGATTCCAGGCATTGGTAAAACATATCTTAATCTTATTCTTGACGAACGAGAAAAAAAGATATTCGAGAGCTATGATGACTTTGAAGAACGTATTGGTTTGAAGGATTTGATTACTAATATATCAAAAAGAATACTTGAAGAGATTTCTGGAAAAGCAAGAATGAATCTCTTTGTTAAACGATGAAAAAACGTCAAAACTTCGGACAACATTTTTTAAAATCAAACACAATCGCAAATCACATTGTTTCTGAAGCAAAAATCACCAAGAATGATATTGTACTTGAAATAGGCACTGGCCATGGAATTTTACTTCCACATATGTGCAAAAAAGCAAATAAAGTAATATCCATAGAAATTGATAAAAATCTGTACAGTTTAGCAAAATCAAAATTCTATGATGAGAAAAATCTGATTTTAGAGTGTGGTGATGGTTTCAAATCAAATCATAATTTTACTATTTTTATTTCTAATCTTCCTTATTCAAAGAGCAGAAAATCAATAGAATGGTTACTTCAGAGGAATTTCTCCCGTGCTGTTATTATGGTACAAAAAGAATTTGCAGATAAGTTACTTTCTAGTAAAGATCATACTGCAATATCAATTCTAACAAATTATGGCTTTCAATTAAAAATTATAATGGATGTAAAAAAATCAAATTTTTATCCAGTACCAAAAGTAGATTCCGTTGTAATTTTTTTGACACAAAAGAAAATGGTATCAAAAACAATAATTTCAACCGTTAATCGAATGTTTTCATATAGACGTAAAACAATTCAGAATGTTTTAAAACAATTCGGGATTAATTCAACATCTAAGGAAAGATTAGATGATTTATCTGGAGATGAAATAATAAAAATTGCAAAAAAAATTATTAGAAATTGAACCGTATCCTCCAGCAGAGGATACATTCTTCCTGGCGGATTATATCAAAAATATCAGTGGTAAATCAGTCTTGGATATAGGTACAGGGTCTGGATATTTAGCAGATCTTTTATCAAGATCTTTTCCTCTAGTCGTGGCAACGGATTTGAGTTTTTTTACGCTAAAAAAACAAAATATGTTTTCTAACAATATCATATGTTGTAATGGAGCTGACGCTTTGAATTACAAGTTTGAGTTTGTGATTTGTAATCTACCCTACCTTGATACCAATGAAATATTGGATATTCGCACAGATGGTGGAAAAGATGGGTTAGAAATCCCAAAAAAAATTATCGATTCAGTTCAATCATGTGTAATATCAGGTGGAAAATTAATCTATGTTACGTCATCACTGTCTAATTTTCAAAAACTGATTGATTATACTGAGTTGAAAGGTTTCAGAGCTCAGATTGCTGCAAAAAAGAAATTATTTTTTGAAGAATTAATATTGGTTGAGGCAACTAAATTACCTTCTTAGTTTTTGCTTAGCATATACAACTATTGCATCTGTCATTTGTGTTGTACCTGCATTACCACCAATATCACTAGTGGTT
>CAZDAA010000104.1:0-2615 GCA_964503555.1 uncultured Candidatus Nitrosopelagicus sp. | reverse complement strand
CCCAGAATGTTGTTGCAAGAACAGTTGCTCTTGCTCTCTCCATTGCATCTTCAGCTTTGAAAATTCCAGAACCGACAAAAATTCCGTCACAACCCAATGACATTAGGTATGCTGCGTCAGCTGGAGTTGCAATTCCACCTGCTGCAAAGTTTACAACAGGCAGACGACCAATCTTTGCTGTCTCTTCAACTAGGTCGAAAGAAACTTTGAATTCTCTGGCAATGCTAACCAATTCCTGCTTGTCACCAGAGTCATAAATTGATTTTATAGTTCTAAGTTCGTCATTTACTTTTTTGATATGTAAAACTGCTTCAGCTACATTTCCCGTTCCAGGTTCGCCCTTTGTTCTGATCATTGCTGCACCTTCCTCGATTCGTCTTAGTGCTTCGGCTAATGATCTTGCGCCGTTTACAAATGGTGTCGTGAAATCCCATTTCCATATGTGATGGTTTTCATCAGCAGGAGTTAGGACCTCGGATTCGTCTACCATGTCAACATTTGCTTCAGCTAAAACTTTTGCCTCATAGACATGACCAATTCTACATTTTGCCATGACAGGAATTGTAACACTGTCCATGATTTCTTGAATTACTCTCAAGCTCGCAGTTCTTGCAACACCGCCAGCCTTTCGAACGTCTGAAGGTAGCTTGTCCAATACCATAACGGAAACCGCGCCAGCCTCTTCGGCAATCTGTGCCTGCTCTACAGTTGTAACATCCATCACAACTCCATTTTTCAGCATGTGTGCAAAACCACGCTTCAAGGTTGATGTTCCCTTTGTTACATTAACAGATTCTACATTTTCAGATTTGATTCCTTTGGATTTTGGCAAATCGCCCGAAAGTGGTATCATAATCTAAAATCTCTCCATGACTATTTATTCTATTATTTGACTGATGATTTCTTGAAGCTCTGATTCGATCATTGTTATTATTGGAGGAATGAGTTTTTCGGTGGCATCTTGATTAGGCCAAAAGATTTGAGTCTCATTGCCGTTTAATGTAATCTTGATTGTAGATTTTGTATAATCATCTACATCGTCCATGATGGGGAACGGTTCTTTTGGTATTGACGTGAAGCCAGTTTCCTTGATCAGCGCAGTAAGTTTTTGTAATTGCTGATTACTGATTGACGATGTGATCTGAGATTGTTCATTGCCTTCTTTGATCTCGTTATATTCTGCTGTGCCATCATCCTTTATCGTCAGTATTTGGGTATTTGTTGCTGCAGTTTTTTCCGTAACACCAAAAGAAACTGTCGTTAAATCATGTTTGGTATACTCTATCTCTATAGTATCATTGGGATTAATTGCTGATATGGGAGTTTCTGGTGTAGTTATCATCGGCACCATAATCAGAATTGCAAAAAAAACAGGTATAGCTCCTACTGCTAAGATTAGTGGCTTTACCATTAACGAATAAAGGAGTATTTTGCAAATAAGTCTTGGTAAAATAAGTTAAAATTCAAGTCAAGTACTTTCAATTTTGTGGGGTCGTAGCCTAGCCTGGTAGGGCGACAGTGACTACGAAGTTCACCGCTAAGGGCTCCAGAGGTTAAAGTTCAAACTCTGATGAAAAGATGATGTGAGTTTGGAGCTGCGAAGTAACCCGTAGGTCGTCGGTTCGATTCCGATCGGCCCCACATTAAAATTAATTTTGTTATTTTTTTCTGAGAACGTTCATCGCAGAGCCTGCTTTGAACCATTCAATTTGTAAATCGTTGAAAGAATGATTTAGAATAATCTTTTCAGAAGTTTCGTTTGTATGCAGTATGTTACATTCCACTGGTTTACCCGTAGAAATTTCATTCAATTTATTTACGCTAATTAGATCATCTTCGTGAATTTTGTCATAATCTTCAGGGTTGTCAAATGTTAGGGCTAGTACTCCCTGTTTCTTGAGGTTTGTTTCATGAATTCGTGCAAAGCTTTTTGCAATAACTGCAGCGCAGCCAAGATAACGAGGAGTCATTGCAGCATGCTCACGGCTACTTCCCTCACCGTAATTTTCATCACCAACTATAATCCAAGAAATGTTTTGTTTTTTGTATTCTCTTCCAATTTGCGCACAATTTTCAATCTTGCTGGTAAGCATGTTTTTAGCTTTACCAACTTGATCATTGAATGCATTAACTGCTCCCAACAACAAATTGTCACTTAATTTATCTAAATGCCCCCTAAGGCTTAACCAAGGACCAGCAGGTGAAATGTGATCCGTAGTACATTTTCCTTTTGCTTTAATCATCACACGTAGATCATTCAAATCTTGACCATTCCAAGCATCAAAAGGTTCAAGTTTTTGCAACCTTTCACTATTTGGATCGATTAATACTTGAACATCATCGGGATTTTCTGAAGGAGGAATGTAAATGTCTTCAGCGTTTACAAAACCATTGGTTGGAACATCAGGTGCAGTTTCTGGCGCATTTAGCTTGAACGTTTTTCCGTCAGATGCAGTAAGAGAATCGTCTAATGGGTTAAAGGAAAGATTTCCGCCCAGGGCCAAAGCAATCACCAACTCTGGGCTTGCAATGAAATTCATTGTTTCCCTCTTTCCGTCATTTCTGCCAGGAAAATTTCGGTTGTATGATGTCACTATGGTATTTGGTTTTCCTTG
>CAZDAA010000103.1:0-2618 GCA_964503555.1 uncultured Candidatus Nitrosopelagicus sp. | reverse complement strand
ATTAGGAATACTAGAAATCGATACCATACCTAATTTGTTTCCTCTTTGTTCAACAAACCAAATATTACCATCGTTATCGGATGTTGTAAATTGCGTAAAGCTTTCAGGGGTTGGGATAGTAACTTCGATTAATTGGTCATTATAAGGGTCGTATACTGCTAATTCATCTGTAACATGTTGCCCAAACCAAATGTTATCATATTTATCAATAGCCAAACCAAAAGGAAGAGACTCTGGGTTGGGGGCTTTTACACGTTCAAATGTTTCTAAAACTGGATCAAATTTTGTAATTCCTGGTCCGATGTGTTCAGATATCCATAACGAACCAGATTTATCAAACAATAAAGCAAATGGTTCAGCCAATGGAGGGTCTGGTGCAAATTCAGTAATTTCAAAAGTCTTAGAATCAACAACTCCAATCTTACCTGCTAATGCTTCTGCAAACCATACATTACCACCATCATCAACTAACAGTGCAGATGGGCCAGATTCTTCTGTTTCAATTGTAAGGAATTTATCAAAGTTGTTAGTATTTTGATTGTATGCTAATAGCCTATTTTTGTCTACTAGTGCAACCCATATTCTATCTTCAAAATCAGCTTTAACTGCAATCGGAATTGATTGTTCAGAGATTATATCTAGTGCTGGAATTTTAATAGTTTCAAATTTTTCTGTTTTTGGATCAAAACTTCCAATCATAGAATTTGGTGTGTCCGTAAACCAAATCTTGCCGTTTTGATCTATGTCAATAAATATTGTAGTAAGTCCGTTAAATTCATGCGATTTAAACTGTTGATCATCTAAAGTAAATTCCCAAAGCTGAGGCTTTGCTGCATCACTAATCCATATTGTGTTATCACCATCGAATCTGGGATAAAGTGGAGCAGAGTCAGGATCTGGAAAGTCATATTCAGTAATTTCAGTGCGAATCTCAGAAAGTGTTGGTTTCACTAGAATGTCAAAAATGACACCCTCGTTTGCTGCTTGAGTTCTTTGCGCTTCAATTTCTATCTGCCATGTCCCAGCAAATCCAAATGTAATATCACCTTCAAAGCGTGTTTCATTATCTGATTTCTGTTCAACTATGGGAATTTCAATTGGCGTAATGTTTCGTTGCGGATTAGAAACTTTGATCTTCAGACTAGAAATGTCTGATAACGGTTCTCCAGAAACATTTGAAACTAAAACACTGATTGTATTTTGACCTACACTTGCAGGTACAAGTAAGACATCAAACTTGGCTTTTTCTGAAAATAAGTTTGATGAAAATCCAAATGTTATATCTTGTGCATCTACTGTCTGAATTTCGCCAGCAGGAAGAGATGAATTAACAAGTAAAGCTACAACTCCAAGAAGCACAATACCAACCATGGCTTCAGTCTTGAGTAGTTTTGATAGTTTGTTAAATGTAAACATATTACCTGACTTTAGATTTCTTTCAGCTGGTTTTTGGATTTTAAATTGATAAAATGCTCCAAAACTAATCATTACTATAGCTAACATAATCTTTGCAATTATCAATGAACCATAGGTTGAATTTGTCAGAGATGATACATCACTCTCTAAGAACCATAACAGCAATGGCCCCGTAATTATTAGTATGCCAAGTGCAATTATGATCATTCCAGAATATCTAGGCAGTATTGCAAGAATTGCCTTTGATTTTTGTATTCCATCAAGACTTGCAAGTGTGGGTAATAATACAAAACCGAAGAAAATTACACCACCTATCCATACTGATGCCAATAAATTATGTACATAATCAAGTATAATTGGTGCAGAAAGCTCGGTTGATGCTCCATGCCCCATCATTGTTGTTGTAAATATTAGCATCAACGATGCGATAAGCATAGGTATGTGTTTTTTAGTTGAAAGACGTTGTTTTCTTTCCATCCAAAACCATATGCCTAAAAGAATTGAAGTGATGATCATACGGATTAACCAAGTAGTGCCAAATGTAGTATCTATAACATTCAAAGGTGATGTTTCAAGCCGCATGGTCTGAATTCCTAACATAATAAAATTAGATGCAAAGACTGCAAGAAGAGATATTCCAGTAAGCTTTGCAAACTTGGAACGATATACCTGATTCAATAAGACACGACTTTCTTTTCCAAAATGCTTCAGTTGCGTACCCCAGATTGCAATAGCTGCTATTGCAGATCCTAAAACAATTGTCTGACCAACCATTCCTGGAAATCTTGCTGCAGCTTCAGGTAGAAATGTAGTTTCTGATTCTTCTTGTGATTCGAGAAGTGATAGGTCAACTTTTGCTTCACCAACACCAAAGATGATTGCCTCTTGCACCAAATGACCATCTATCTTTGAAAGAACTTTACTTGTTACAGTATAGATACCATCTTCAAGTGGTGGCGTTGTAATTACTAGAGAATTTTCTCCATCATAATATGATGTATCCATATTATCAATTTTGTTTCCATTACTGTCAAAGACCTTCAATTCAGAAAAGTCAATTTCTATAGCTTCAGAATAATAAGTAATGATCTGTGTTGTGCCAATGGCTGCATTTTGTCCCTGTCCTGGATCTGAATCAAGCAAAAAAGGATGGGCATATGCAGACGGTATGCCTATAATCAATACCAAAAAGGATAGAAAAA
>CAZDAA010000102.1:0-2622 GCA_964503555.1 uncultured Candidatus Nitrosopelagicus sp. | reverse complement strand
ATGATGGATCAATCACAATTGCTTCATGCGTAGATTCGTCTTCAACAATGTATGAAAAATTCTGCATTGGACCCACTGGTATTTGATACACCTTCATAGAACACCATCTTCTGCCTCTGGAGGAATTCCAATTTTTTCAACAAATATCTCACCGGTTAGATCCTTTCTTTTAGGAATTCCTTTTTTCATTTTATGAAATGTCACCGTCATGTCACATTTAGTACAAATATTTGCAGTATCTCCTGTCTGAGGATCTAATCCAGAAGGTACATCAACTGCAAATTTGTAGGAGTTAGTTTCGTTGATATAATTAATTGCAGATGCATATGGTTCTTTTATATCTCCTGAAATACCAGTTCCCAAAATACTATCTATTATAATATCAGGATTAAAATCAAAATGTATAGAATTACCAGTTAGTAGTCGTATAGAAGGCATTTTTTCTAAAATTGACCAATTCCAATTACTTTCTTCAGTTTTGATTTTATCGGGTGTACCAAGAAGCATGACAGTAACTTTTGCATCATAACCTGCAAGATGTCTTGCCATGACCAAACCATCACCACCATTATTTCCCAATCCCACAAAAATCAGAATTTGTTTTGATTGTAAATTTTCAAGTTTTTCCGCTAATCGTTTTACAGATGCAGCACCAGCGTTTTCCATCATGAATTTTTTCAAGAAACCCATCTCATGACCCTTGTTTTCAATCTTATACATATCATCTACTGATATTTCCATAATTCACAAAAAAATATCTAAAATAAGAGTATTGGCAAATGCCTTTAACTGAGAATATTAGAAACAGAAGCAATGGGACTAAAAAACGTCAAATCATCATTACCTCTTATTTCTAAAGAATTGGAAAAAACAAATTCGGCAAGAGAGTTTTTAATTAAAAATAATAGACAAGTGATCATCAATTGTAGTCAAGCAATTATCTCAATTCATAAAAATGATCTGCTTTCAGCAAAAAATAAAATTAAAACTGCAAAAGAGCAACTTGTAAAATTAAAACAAAAGACTCATGGCGATCTCAATAGGTATATCATAACTCCCGAGCAAGAACTAGTTGAGGCTGTGTCACTTTTATGTATAATAGAAGGAAAAGATATTCCTTCATACAAAACACTCAAAGTTTCAGCTGAATCATACATTCTTGGTCTGCTTGATTGTATTGGAGAATTGAAAAGACAGGTAATAGATCAGATCAGAATTGGAAATTCAAAAAATGCCGAGAAATTATTTGATGTTATGGAGAGTTTGTATTTGATGCTATACCCTTTTGCAACTTTTGACAAAATTGTAAAAGAATCAAGAAGAAAGTTAGACGTTAATAGGATGCTAGTAGAAGAAACAAGACTTGTTCTCACTGAAGAGATTAGAAGACAAGAATTTCTTAAAAAAATGAATTCAAACTGATATGTTTATGCGGGCGATGGGATTTGAACCCACGAACTCCTAAGAGACTAGCCCCTCAAGCTAGCGCCTTTGGCCAGGCTGGGCGACACCCGCAATTAGTTTTCGTGCAGGGTTTTTATAATCTGATTGTTTTCCAAAAATATGCTAATTCCAGTCAGATGTTTTACATGTGGTAATCTTATCGCTGACAAATTTGACGAGTTTCACAATGCAATTAAATCTGGTGAAGATGCTGCTAAAACTTTGGATTCGTTGGGAATAGAAAGATATTGTTGTAGAAGAATGTTATTAACTACATTAGAAACGATTCAGCAAGTGATTCCATTCTATGAGGCAATACACCAAAGGAATTTAGAAATCAAGTCTGAGTTAGAATAACTTGGCTAAGATCACATCAATTAATGGTAGATTAATTTACAATAGTAGAGGAAGTAAAGCTCTTGAAGTAGATGTTGTTTCTGACAACCAATATCTAGGTAGAAGTTGTGCACCCTCTGGTGCAAGTGTTGGAAAATATGAAGCGGTAAGTTTTCCAAACAATCAACCAGAAGAATCTCTTCGTTTTTTGGATGAAATTTCAAAAAAAATTATTGGGCATGAATCTGATGATTTGAAATTCATTGATGAAGTAATAAAATCGGTAGACGGAACTACAGATTATTCTAAAATTGGTGGCTCATTAGCGTATGCAATAACAATTGCTGCAATGGAATCAGCTTCAAAAGCAATGAACAAGCAATTATTCCAATTAATTGGAAACCAAAATGAATACAGATTTCCACTTCCATTAGGCAATATTTTGGGTGGAGGAGCACATGCCGGACCAGGAACTCCTGATATACAAGAAATCCTAATTTGTGCAACAGGTTCAAAGACAATTAGAGATGCTATTGAAACAAATTTTGCAGTACACAAAGAACTACAAAAAGTGATAGAGAAGGTTGATCCTACTTTCACAAATGGAAAGGGTGACGAAGGAGGATGGGCACCTAAGTGTAAAAATGAGGAAGCATTAGAGTTTTGTGTAACTGCTTGTGAAAATTTAGGATATACTTTAGGAAAAGAGGTTTCATTGGGAGTTGATTTTGCATCTTCAACACAATGGAATGAAGAAAAGGGAAAATATCTCTATGAAAGAGCTGGGTCTGAAAATACACCAGAAAAGCAAATTGAGTTTGTAACTGATATTATTGAAAAATA
>CAZDAA010000101.1:0-2648 GCA_964503555.1 uncultured Candidatus Nitrosopelagicus sp. | reverse complement strand
AAACAAGGAATGTTTGATACTGGATATCGTTCAACACTAAATCCACTTATTATAGCCGGAGGACCAAATGGTTCATTACCACACGCTCAAGTTACAAACAGAAAATTTTCTAAAGGTGATCTGATTGTAGTTGATCTTACATTACGATACAATGGTTACGTTTCAGATTCTACAAGAACTTTTGGTCTTGGAAAAATTTCAAGTAAAGCAAAAGAGGTATATGAAATTGTTAAAGAATCACAGAAACTAGGTTTAAGGACTGTAAAACCGAATATTCGATGCAAAAAAGTTGATGATGTGTGTAGAGAATACATTAAGAAAGAGAATTATGAAAAATATTTTATTCATTCAACTGGTCATGGAATTGGTTTAGAAGTACATGAGCTACCAAGCATTGGTCCTAATAGTAAAACAAAACTACAAAAAAATATGGCAATAACAGTTGAGCCAGGAATTTATCTTGATAAAAAATTTGGTGTTAGAATTGAAGATTCATTGATTGTAAAAGAAAATCGTGCACTGATTTTACACAAATTCACAAAAGAGCTTCTAACACTCTAGATACTATGATTAGGGTAATTTAGCCTCGAAAAAATCTTGTAAATTTTTTTTAGATCAAAAGATTTTAGTGTAAATACAATCAGGTACTATCTATGCAAAAACAGGATATACCAACATATCTAAAAGCTATAACAATTCGTGATCCTAGTGATCTTCATAGTATTGCTGAAGATATCAAAAAAGGAATGATTCTAATTTTACGTGTAACCCCTCTTGCACAAAAAGATGTAGAGAAATTACGAAAAGTGGTTGAAGAGTTGTATGTTATTGCAAGAAATTCTAATGCAGAGATTGCAAGATTGGGTGAGGAAAGAATTATTGTTGCACCAATTGGTATAAAGATCTGGAAACCAGATTACGATCTAAAATAATCTAATTGCTTCTTGTACTTGTGGATAATGTGTAGATAATCGATACATTCTTCTGATTGATGAAGAAAGATTTTCACATTTTTTTCTTTCACCATGATTAACTAAAACTCGTCTAAGTTTTGGTCTTAGTCTATGTACAAATGACATTAATTGATTGTAATCACTGTGCCCACTAAATCCTTCTAATCTTTCTGTTGCACAATTAATACTTACAACCTCTACTTTACCTTCCTTTCCAAGAATTGTAACTTGTTTTGAACCATCCATTACCCTACGACCTAATGTTCCATTAACTTGATAAGAAACAAACAAAATTTTATTATTTTTATCAGGTGCTATATTTCTAAAATATTCTAGTACAGGACCGCCTTCAAGCATTCCAGAAGTTGCAATAATTATACATGGTGAATTTTCTCTTAATGGTTCCTCTCTTTGATCAATACTTTCTATGTTTGTAAAATATTCAGAATCAAACGGATTATCATCTGTTTCTAGAATTCTTTTTCTTAGTTCACGTTCTAAATATTCTGGGTGTGACTCATGAATTGAAGTTGCTTCTTTGATCATGCCTTCCATAAAAACAGGTGCTTCCATAATTTCTCCTGATTTCATGTATTGATCTATCACCATCATTAATTCTTGAGCCCGACCAACTGCTGGAATTGGAATCAAAACTTTTCCAGAGTTTTTGAGTGTCTCATTTACAGAGTTGATAAATGAACGTTCAACTTCTTGTCTAGTAGGCTGAATATCCTCTTTTAATCCATATGTACTCTCAATCAGTAGTGTTTCTACTCTAGGATAGTTAGTATTTGCACTTTCAAGAAGCATGCTTTTTCCATATTTTATATCACCAGTATAAACAAAATTATGAGCACCATTTCCAATATGGAAATGACATGTTGCAGAACCAAGAATGTGTCCAGCATTTGCCAAAACAAGTTTTATGTCAGGTGAAATATCAGTGACTGTTCCATAAGACAAAGTGATTGCCTGTTTCATAATTTGGTGAACGTCTCTTTCTGCATACGTTGGGGTTCTGCCCTGAGCTGCAGCCACTTTAATCGCATCTAATTGGATCAGATTCATCATTGGTAATGTTGGTTCAGTACAGTAGATAGGACCCTTATATCCATATTTTACAAGTACTGGTAAAAATCCTGTGTGATCAAGATGTGCATGACCAATAACAACTGCGTCAAGATCATCAAGTGTAATATTTGCCCAATCCAACCTTGGAAATGCCTCAGCAGGTGTACGTGCTCCTGGATTTATTCCACAATCAATCAATACCTTACTGTCTGCAGTTGATAAAAGCATACAAGAACGCCCAACTTGACCAAATCCACCCAATGTGAATAATGAAATCTCTGATTTTTGTACTAATTTGCTTCTAAAGATTTGATCACCAATTTCTGTTAATTGTTTTGCTCTATCTGATGATGATACTTTAAGATTATAATTAATTGCCTGTATTGTATTAGATGGGTTTGTAGGTGCTTTTTTAATTCGTAATCTCCAACCTGTTTGCTCAGTGACTTCAGTATGATCAAATTCTTTAGATCCTCTTTTACATAACCATGGTCGTTTTATATCAAGCGATGCTTCACCAATAGCTGTATCAAAGAAAATGCCTTGAAGATCTGCCTCTTTTGGCAACGCAGTCTCTATAATTTTTCTAGCATCTTCTTCTATTTTTCTAATCTTTTCATCAGT
>CAZDAA010000100.1:0-2663 GCA_964503555.1 uncultured Candidatus Nitrosopelagicus sp. | reverse complement strand
GCAAAATAATCTCTAGATCATATTTAACTAAAAAAAGATAGTGTCATTCATACTACTAACTTCTTAGTGCGCCTTTTATTTGATTTGCATTTAACATGATTGATGAATAAAATCAGATCTGCCATGATTTTGACACATCAAACCATGTTATACTAACGGGATAAGTCCTATACCCGTTTTTATTTTTTTATCCAGTTTTTGTTATGACATTTACATTTACAACTTTCATTGCAAAAACATCCAGCACAATATGAGCAACGTACCTTAAACATAGCCCATTATTACAAAATTTGTATTTAAGTAAAGTTTTCTATATACTATAGATAGTTCAAGTATCAGACTCACTCAGATATTTATCAACATCAATAGCAGCCATGCATCCAAATCCAGCAGCAGTGACTGCCTGTCTATACCTATGATCATGTACATCACCAGCACAAAAAACACCAGTCACACTAGTTTCAGTATTATTTTTTATAATTATGTAACCGTTCCCATCTAATTCTATTTGATCTTGAAATATTGTACTATTTGGCTCATGACCAATTGCTATAAACAATCCACCAGCTTCAAGGATCTTATCTTCATTAGTTTTTGTATTATTTAGAACCACTTGCTGAAATTTTTGGTCACCATGAATTTCTTTTACTGTAGAATTAAAATGAATTTTAATTTTCTCGTTTGATAACGCTCTCTCCTGCATAATTTTACTTGCTCTGAATTCTCCCTTTCTGTGTACAATATGTACTACTGAAGCAAACTTTGTAAGGAAAATTGCCTCCTCCATAGCTGAATCTCCACCACCAACAACAATCAATTCTTGATCTCTGAAGAATGCACCATCACAAGTTGCACAATATGAAACTCCCTTCCCAGCAAATGTCTGTTCTCCATCCAATCCAATTTTTCTTGGGTTTGCACCAGTACATACAATTACTGCTCTTGCTTCAAATTCCTCTGATGCAGTCTTCACTTTTAGTGGGTTATTTTTAAAATCTACAGAAGTTACCTCATCATCAATAATCTTCGTTCCCATTTTCTCTGTTTGCTTTCTCATGACAGTCATTAGATCTGGACCCATAATACCATCAGAAAATCCAGGGTAATTTTCAACATCAGTAGTATTCATTAACTGACCACCAGGCAATATGCCAGAAATCAATAATGTATCATGTCTTGCCCTTGCACAATAGATCCCAGCAGTGTATCCAGCTGGCCCTGCACCAATAATTATCACATCATGCATACTTTATTGAAAGTCAGTGGTAGTTTAAAGATGTAGTTTTTCAAGTATTGAATGGTGTTTCCCACAAAGTTTGCCAAATTCTAATTGTGAATATAATAGATCCTTTTGCCAGTGAGCATTGTTTAATCTACAATCAAGATTTTCACAAAATGGTTCACCAGTAATATAATAAAAAATAGCCTGAAGTAAGTAACCTTCTATTATTTTTGATGTTCTTTTATCATGATAATCAAGGAAAGTGTTCTGATGCTTTTTTTTAATTGATTTTAAATCAAGTGCCTGTGATTTGGCTTTCATTATATCAAGATAATATTCACGTGATTTTGCAGGTGCTTCGACCATACCAGATGTTGATATAATTGAAGGGTTAGAACATATGACTGCTCTGCCGTGATATCTAAAGTCACCATAGTCATATGTACATGTCAATTTGTTAGTAAAAATTATGTGAATATAGTCATTTATTATTTCATCTTTTGGTATTATACTTTCAAGAATATTTTTAATTTCAAATCCATCATAAATTACAAGATCATTTAGGTTTTCTACGGTTTCTGGTGTGGGTGTTTCTTCCATAAATTTTGTATTCTTACAATAGTTTTTCTCAAAATTTATCTGTTCATTATTAGGTTTGTATTTTTTAAATGGAGATTTAAGATCAAAAACTCTACACGAGGCAATTTTTTCTATAATGTCGTCATTAATACCATTGAAAAGATTATTTTCTAGGATAACGTCCACATGAAATGTATCTGCAAGGAATTTTTGTAATCTGTTAATCTCTAGTTCTGGAACTGCTGGTTCATCATATAATATAATTTTGGAAAAGTTCAATCAGATTTATTTGGTATTTTGTTATCAAATTCCTTGATTTTCTGATCTGCAACCTCAGCAGCTCTTTTACCAGAATATAGCATAGACCCAAATGTTGGACCCATTCTTGCTAGACCATGAGTTTCGGTAACTGACATTCCTGCTGCAATAAGACCAGGATAAACTTCTCCAGTTTTTTCTACAACATGCTCTTCACCGTTTTCAACCCACATTGGATTCATGCCTTTCCAATCAACCATTTTTCTATCAAGTAATCTTTTTACCGCAACTGAATCATGCCCAGATGCATCTATGATCATTTTTGCCTCTAATGCAATTGGATCAACACATGTGATGTTTCTTGGCAATGCTGATACCGGCATCCAATTTACGACTATACCTGCAACTCTTCCATGTCTTAAAACTAAATCATCAAATTTTGTAAGATTCAAAAATTTTACTCCAGCATCACATGTTGCAGCAATTAACTTTGATACTGCATGTGGACCAGGAGTCAAGTATAAGCCATCACCAACTTTTTTGTAAGGAATTCCAAGTTCATCCCAAATTTTCTGTGCAGGAGCTCTAACTGTAACTGGGTTCA
>CAZDAA010000099.1:0-2740 GCA_964503555.1 uncultured Candidatus Nitrosopelagicus sp. | reverse complement strand
AGGGCATCAAGAATTTTAGAGAAATCTGATATAGAACCAGATTTCAATGCAGATTTTTCAAATTTACAAAATCCACATGAGATTGAACTGATAAAGAGAATTGCAATGTTTGACATACACGTAAATGATGCTGCAAATAATCTCTCACCAAAAATTATTGCCAAGTATTGTTATTCACTGTCAACTGCCTTCTCATCATTTTATGAACATGTTCAAGTCAATTCCGCTGAAACATTAGAACTAAAAAATTCTAGAATATGTCTTATACACTCCTATAGAAAAACACTCAACAGTGCATTTTCTTTGTTGGGTATAACTACCCCCGAACGAATGTAGTATCACTTCTTACCCAAAAGAAACTTTTTGCATGTGCATGAAGTAACTAGGCAATTTTCCTTTTTGTCAATATGTTCATCCACCAAGTGATTACAGGACATATTTTGACAAATTTTTCTATTTATCTCTCTGGTGATAATTCTTTGTGCAATATTATTAGCATCCTCTTTTGAGTATCCTTTTTTATCAATGTAATAATGTACTATCTGACTCCAAATTTTATCAGTCTGAATCATTATCTTTCAATCTAGATAGTTCATAAAATCTTTTTAATTCATATACATGTTGAACAGAAGAATTTTTTAATTTTGCATTAGCTTTTATGCTTTCAGCTTCCTGTAATCTAATCCCCTGTGCAGCTAAGAATGCGTCATCAGTCTTTCCAAGTGCTTTAAACGCCTTTGATTTTTCAAATGGTATATTAGAAAACTCCTGTGTTAGATCCTGGACTTTATCATAGTAATCAATCGCATCAGTATATTTTTGAAGATAGTTGTATGTTATTGCTAAATTCAATAGTGAATCCACATTGTGTGAGTCTATGTTTAGGACTTGTTTATATGCAGAAATTGCATCATCATGTTTTCCAGTTTTATTCAACGCTATACCTTTTCCAATAAGCGTATCAACATCATCTTTATTTTTTACTAGTATTTGTTCACAACATTTTAGCACTTCATCATGATTTTCTAGTTTTTCATTTGCAAACATTTTATTTTTTAATGCAAATTCATCATTTTTGTCAATTTCAAGCATTTTATTAGAAGACTGTATGGCATCATGATATCCACCAACTATGTTGTATGCAGTACTAATATTTTGTAGTGCAATCTTATTCTTTGGATCCTTTACTAATAATTTTTGGCAGTATACTATAATCTCATCAAACTTTTTCTCATCAAACATTTTTTTGATTCTCAAATATGGTTCCTGCTCAATAAGACCTGTCATTTTATTTCATCCCGCCAAATTGTTGGAAGCTTTTCAATTTTTTCAATAACACGTAGTGCTGCATCATTATCCTTTTCTTGCATAGCAACAGAAAAATCATATCCAAGTTTTATAGCATCTGGAGTTAAATCCTTGACATTTTTTAGGAATTTTCCCTCAATTTCCATACGTTCTCCTAACGCACAACTCAGCCAACTATCTGAAAGTTTTTGGTGCTCTTCACCTAAATTTTCTTCAATTCTATGCCTCCAACTAGACAGTTCAAATTTTTTGATTATCTTTTCTGTTTTCTGTGAATAAAATACGCGCATTATATTCAGATCAACAGTTGTGTTTTAAAAAATTATAGCTTGTCTTTAAAAAAGATTGTTTAATTTGTATGATGGTAAGTTTGGATATTCTACAAATCGCAGAAGAAAATTTCCTTATCACATTCGGTATTGTCTTTGGAATTGGATTACTACAGGGTGCAATTTTAGCAAGAGGAATTAGAAAGAGATTTCCTAAATTAAAAAAATATGCAAAGGGAATATCCATAATTTTATTGATTTTATTTGCAATTAATGCATCAGGTAACATATCCAAATTCGCTGATCCATTAAAGGTCCCAGTCACTGAATTTGAAATTCCTCAGACACCGGAAGGCGCATTTACACTAATAATTGATTTGTTAGGACTGAATGCGGGAGTATTAGCTGTAACTGGAATTTTTATAACGATATCATTAATTTTAATTTTTAAATTTGCAGATATTCCGCCGATTGCAAGATATTTTATATTTACAATCAGTGTAATCGTTCTAATTGTATCATTGCTTGGTAAATTCACTGATTACATTCCAACTGTATTCCAAATAATTCTATATTCAATATATCAATTAGGTTTAACAATTGGAATGTTTGCGGTGATGAGAAGAAAAAGCAATGATTCACTCGAAGAGTCTGAATGAATTTGTGATTAAAATTTGAAATGTGGTTGTAGATTATAATAACGGTCTTAACCCAACACATCTGTTACGAATTGTAACTTCGGTTACACCAGATGCATTTGAAATATTTCTTTGAGTTGTATTACCACCGTCACTTATACATGCAAGATATAATGCAGCCGCAGCCAGTCCCATTGGATCTTTTCCTGCAACCATACCAAATTTTTTGGCTTTATTGAGTAGTGCAATAGCTTTTCGTTTAGTTTTTTCACCCAATCCTGCTTCACTAGCAATTCGTGAGATACCGTTTACTGGATCTGCAATAGGTATCTTGAGATCAAGTTCTCTAAAGATCAGTCTATAACATCTTGCAACATCTTTTCTTCTAACATTTATTCCATCTGCGACATCATCTAATGTTCTAGGAGTCTGTGTATCTCTACATGCAGCATATATGCATGATGCCACCAAACCATGAATTGATCTTCCTTTGACTAATTTCTTTTCATTTGCTTTTCGATAGAT
>CAZDAA010000098.1:0-2820 GCA_964503555.1 uncultured Candidatus Nitrosopelagicus sp. | reverse complement strand
GGTAATCCAGATTTGTTAGAAACAGCAAGTAAGTTATTTAACTATAAGAAAAAGGATTAGCCACACTAACCTAAGATTATATTACTTGTTATCATATTTTTGTCATGGCAACGTTTCCCTCAAAAAGATTAAGGCGACTACGAATCAATCCAAATATTAGAAATTTAGTACAAGAAGTTAGGCTATCTGTAAATGATTTAGTATGTCCAATCTTTGTAGAAGAAGGATTAAAAGAAAAGAAACCAGTTGGGTCAATGCCAGATATTGTAAGATTACCATTATCAGAGATTTCAAATGAAGTGCAAAATATTTCTGATTTAAAAATACCAGCAGTAATGTTGTTTGGAATTCCTTCTCAAAAAGATGAAAGTGGAACATCGGCATATGCTGAAAATGGCATTGTACAAAAGGCAATTTCTGAAATAAGAAGTAATTTTGGCGATAAAATATCGATCATGGCTGATGTCTGTCTATGTCAGTATACTAGTTCAGGACATTGTGGAATAATAAATGGGAAAAAAATAGATAATGATCTGAGTATAAAGACTTTGACTGATATTGCTGTTAGTCAGGCAAAGATGGGTGTTGATGTAGTTTCTCCATCTGCAATGATGGATGGTCAGGTATCTGCTATAAGAAAGGGATTAGACGATGCAAATTTTAAAGATGTAATAATAATGTCACATTCGGCAAAACACAGTTCATCGTTTTATTCACCGTTTAGAGATGCAGCAGAATGTGCTCCACAATTTGGTGATAGAAAAACATACCAAGTTCCATTCACAAATCCACGTGAAGCGATGAGGGAAGTTGAAGCAGATGTTGAAGAAGGTGTAGATATAGTTATGATAAAACCTGCACTATCTTATCTTGATTTAATTGCGGAAGCTAAGAAAAAATTTAACGTTCCAGTTTCTGCATATAGTGTCTCAGGCGAATATGCGTTAGTTAAAGCTGCAGCAAATCAAGGATGGATCAAAGAAGATGAAGTGACATATGAAATACTTTCGTCCATCAAGCGTGCAGGAGCTGATTTCATTGTAACGTATTTTGCTAAGTTAGGTGCAAAATTAATTAATGAAAATTCATGATAGACGATGAACGTTTTGAGATACAGTCTGCTTTTGACTTATTACCACATGTAGTAGGCTGTAGTTGGGCCACTATCTGGTTTCGCTTAAATAAAATTAAAAATCCTACAAGAGAAGAATTTAGGCAAAAAGTGACTGAGTATTTCAAAATGCTTGATCCATTGATGAATACATATCCAGAAGACAAAAACTTTGAGGAAATTATCAGTTATATAAGAAAACGAAATGCTGTAGAAATTGAAAAAATAAGTGCTGGGACAAACCCTGAAGTTGAAAAAAGATATGACAGATACGTTGATTATGGATAAAATAGCATCAAATTCGCCATAATTTGGGTCTGACAAACTTTAATTTTCGTTGTAGTAAGAGAGTCTGCCAATCTATACATGTAAAAAATATGACCGAGCCTATACCTACCACATCTGCTACAATTATGCCTATTATTCTATCCTCAAATAATTGTAAAAATGGTACAAGTACGGCTGCACTTATTGTAATCATCACATAATAAGATAGGAGTCTTCCAAACCAAAATCCAATATAAAGTCCAATACTTTTTGCTCTCATCATTCCATATGCAACAAATAACATGTTGCTAGGAAGTGGTGTTGCTGCAAATAGAAAAGATGCCAGGGTATATCCAAATTTTTTGCGATTCAGGAAACTGCCAATAACATCTAGATTTGATTTTTGTTGTTTACCCACAAATCGACGGAAAAAACCGCTTATCCATTTTAAAAAGAATCTACCAATTGTGGCTCCGGTGGCTCCAACCAATGCAAGGAGAAATGGATCGAGTGAAGGGTCCAATACAAAAAATGATGAAAGTATGATCCAAGTGGGAGGCATCAAAATAGGTGCAGCATTTACTGCCATCAACAAAAATAATATGCCAAGGTAAGAATACTCTGCAATTACTTCGATTATGTCTGTCATAATAGTAAAACCAGCACTCCATCTAAAACTCTTAAGAAAGTATCAATCATACATTACCCTTAATTATTAATTTGAGTAATATTCCCCATGGATAGCAAAGCTATGAAATGTTTTAGATGTAATTTGATATTCATAAATGAAGAAACTGCCATGTTACATAGGGAACTTTTGAACCATCCTACAAAACTGGTTCGGTTAATTCAATCATAAATCAGTATCATTTTTTCATTTAAAAATATAAAAATGCAGGAGGTGGGATTCGAACCCACGAACCCCTAAGGGAAAGGATAACCCATAAACCTTGATCTTGAGTCCTTCTCGGTTGACCGGGCTTCGATACCCCTGCACATTGCATTAATCATGTTGTTTAAAAAAAGTTATTAATTGAAGAAATAGAGAATATCTAATGACAATTGAAGATGCAAAAAACCAGAGATCCGATATTAATGTTCAAGGAACAATTGAGGAAAAAGGTGAAGCAAGAACAGTCAATACTAAATATGGAGAAACACAAGTTTGTGATTCATACTTGGTTGATGAATCTGGTAGAATAAAACTCACACTTTGGGGTGAGGATATCGAAAAAGTAAATAACGGAGATACTGTTTCGATTCAAGGAGCATACACAACAACTTTCAGAAATGAAGTTCAGTTAAATGTTCCAAAGAAAAATGGAAAATTAGAAGTAATTTCTAATTAATATCTAATAAATTATCTCAGATTAGAGATTATTTTTTATTCTTTTTAGATGCTTTACGTTTTGGTGCTTTCTTTTTAGATGCTTTACGTTTTG
>CAZDAA010000097.1:0-3008 GCA_964503555.1 uncultured Candidatus Nitrosopelagicus sp. | reverse complement strand
GACTGATAATCTCTTTTACATTATCAGTTAAAATTTCAGCACCGGCACCTGGTAAAGATTGTAACCCTGCATCTTTTAACCTAGATAAAACTTCCTTTGTTGATGATTTTTCAACTTTAGCAATTGTGTCAATTTCAGATGTTGATAATCCATGTACACCGACTTGTGGAAATTTTTTTCTAATCATTCTGAACGAGTCTTCATAATATTCAATTCCAAGATCAGGGTTATGTCCGCCTTGAATCAGCACCTGCCTTATCTTGAACAAATCGTATGCAGTTTTTACACGCGATTCAATTTCATCCAAAGTTAATGTGTAAGATTCATCATGGTTCGGTGGTCTGTAAAATGCGCAAAATTTACAGTCAGTTATACATACATTGGTATAATTCAGAATTATATTATTTACAAAAGATGCTTTTTTGCCAAATTCATTACGTGTTAAAGCTCCAGCTACTAAACCAAGCATTGATACATTATCAGATTCAAGTAACCTGACGTAATCATTGTATTCTGGTCTTATTCCCTGAATAGAGTTTTCAAGTATGTCTTTAATTTCAGTATCATTAATTTGATTAGTAATTTGACTCAATTCAATTATGATATTTTTTGGTGGCTATTTAATTCTTGAAAACCACTATCGTGTGGCTATAATTTTTAAGTAGCATACAAAAATTATACCTTCTATGGCAAATGGAACTGAGATTCGACTAAATAGAATTCTAAAAAAAGGAAGAATGCTTTGCATTCCAATGGATCATGGTATATCCAATGGTCCTATTGAAGGACTTGAAAAACCACATTCAATGATTTACAAATGTGAAAGCCACGGAATTACTTGTGTTATAATTAACAAGGGAATTATCAAAACACTGCCAAGACCACCCAAAGTAGGCATTTTAGTTCATTTTTCTGCGAGTACATCACTTTCCACTGCACCGAACAGAAAAATGCTTACTGGTTCAGTTAAGGAAGCATTACGACTTGGTGCTGACGGTGTATCTTTACATATCAATATTGGTGGAAAGGAGGAACCAGAAATGCTTGCTGACTTGGGAATCATTTCTGAACAATGCCATGAGTGGAATGTACCGTTACTAGCAATGATGTACCCTAGAGGTGAAAATATTAAGAATCCACATGATCCTGAAATTGTAGCACATAGCGCAAGAATTGGTGCTGAATGCGGCGCCGATATTGTTAAAACATTATACACTGGAGATATAGATTCG
Organism: uncultured Candidatus Nitrosopelagicus sp.; assembly: GCA_964503555.1. Lineage (GTDB taxonomy): Archaea > Thermoproteota > Nitrososphaeria > Nitrososphaerales > Nitrosopumilaceae > Nitrosopelagicus. The sequence continues at coordinate 1,776 of CAZDAA010000097.1, read as the reverse complement.
TTTTCAAAAGTGGTTGAAAGTATTCCTGTACCAGTTGTTATTGCTGGTGGTCCAAAAGCTAAAACCGATATGGATGTTTTGCAAATGACAGAAGATGCTATGACAGCTGGCGCAAAAGGTGTAACTTATGGAAGAAACATATTCGCGCATAATTCTCCTGAAAAAATCGTGGAGGCTCTTGCGGGAATAATATTCAAAAATCAAACAGCAAAGGAAGTGGCAAGTATAATTGGCAATCAATAAACAGATAATCATACAACCAAAAGTTGCTAAGAACCATCTTGCAAAATTTGTTAAAAATTTGGAGGATGAGGGTATTAGAATGGTTTTTGCGGATCCAAAAAGTTTAGGGAAAACAAAAGTTCAAACAGTTTTTACATCACAAAATGCTGATTATGTAATTTTGGATAAACCAACGGCTAAAAAACCAAAAGGAAAGAAAGTTGGGAGAAGGTTTAATGTCTCATCAAATAAGGACATTGAAAACATTCTTGATTCTGCAAAAAAGGGATTAGACTTTGTTATAATAGAAGTAAAAGATTGGAAGATAATCCCACTAGAAAATATTATTGCAAAACTTCACAAAATGCATACTAAGATCTTTTCTATAGCAAGAAACGCAAAGGAAGCAAGAAAAATGTTTTCCATTCTTGATGTTGGTGTGGATGGTGTAATTTTCAATACAGGTTCAATAAATGAAGTTAGACAGGCATTGGTGTATTTAGGCTCAAAAAGCTTTGAACTCACTACTGCGAAGGTATTAGAAATTCAGGAGGTTGGCGATGGTGAGAGAGTATGTGTTGATACAGCGTCTATGTTGAATAGAGGTGAAGGTATGTTGATTGGTAATAGAGCTAACTTTTTGTTCCTAGTACATAACGAATCTGTCGGTTCATCATTTACATCGCCTAGACCATTTAGAGTTAATGCTGGTGCGGTGCACTGTTATACACTAGCACCTGATGGCACTACAAAGTATCTATCCGAATTAGAAACTGGGGTAGAGATATTGGTACTTAATTCTAAAGGAAAAGCAAGACGTGCTGCAATAGGTAGATGTAAGATAGAAAAAAGGCCAATGCTTATGATCAAAGCTAAAGCTGGAGATGAAATAGGTGGGATCATAGCACAAGATGCAGAAACAATTCGTTTTGTAAAATCTAATGGACAGTTAGTATCTGTTACGCATCTAAAAAAGGGTGATTCAGTATTAGTACATTCAAAACCTGCAACTGGAAGACATTTTGGAATGGAAGTATCTGACGAGTATATTTTAGAGAAATAAAAAAATGACGTATAAGACATGTGCTAGTATTGCTGAAAAAACTCCAAAAAAACTCAAACAAACTCTTACAAAAGCTCTAAAAAAATCAGATTATGCTGAAATAAGATTTGATTTTTTAAACCCAAATGCAGTACCAGAAGCGCTACATCTAATCAGGAAAGATTTGAGAAGGTGTGTCAGTACGTTAAGGCCAATACGTGAAGGTGGAAAATTTTCTGGCACTGAAAAAAACAGGATTTCTATCATCAAGTTAATTGCAGAATATAACCCATTTTTGCTTGATATAGAGTATGATACTCTAAGGAAAAATAGAAATTTGCAACGATATTTGAAAAATACTGGTACAAACACTCTTGTTTCTTGGCATAATTTCAAACAAACTCCTGCCATTTCCGTGTTGAAAAAGAAATTATTAGAAATGAAAAAATTTTCAAACAATATCAAAATAGTTACAATGGCGAAATCAATTAACGATGGATCACGAATATTAT
>CAZDAA010000096.1:0-3037 GCA_964503555.1 uncultured Candidatus Nitrosopelagicus sp. | reverse complement strand
TATTTATCGTCAGGAGAAAATTTTGCAGGATGTACTAACTTGGTAGGATTATTACATTTTAGACATTCATTTTTTAGTGTATATCTATTACACACAGAACATTTTCTTAATTGAAATCGCATTAATCTCCACCAGTTTTTTTAGATTCTTCTCTCGTAAATACAAAAGTTCCCTTATTTTTTTCAATGTTTTTTTGCAAATCTTCTAGAATTGGTTTTAATGTTCTTTCTGCAGATTTAAAGTCTGGTGCGGTTACACTCATTCTATATTTTGGAGCACCGATGTATAATATTTCTACACCACCTTTCTGTTCTGCATCTTGTAATTGCTTCTTTATATTTTCAATTCCATTAAAACCGCTATCAGATATTTCTAATATACCTCTGATTTCTACTGAGGGGAGTTTAATTTTGGATGAAACTTCTTCAATTATATCTAATGTTTCTTGTGATAAACCAAATTCATCAAAAACTTTGATTCCATTTGTACCAATATCTATCACTGCATCATAAACGGAATCATATTTTGAAAAAATTTTATCTTCTAATTCTTCAATTTGTTTCTCTGATAACTTTGCCTTTTCTTGGATATTTTTAATAATTCCTTTTCCTTTTTCATGTCGCTTGACATCAAGGAGTTTCTTTTTTTGTTGATCCTTTGATATCTGTCTTAATGATAAATCAATTTCTCCTTTATCCTTTCTAATCTTCTTTACAAGTACAACTTTTTTCTCTCCTTCCGTTACATATTTCCGAACATTTCGTACCCATCCAGGTGCAATTTCTGAGATATGTAAAAAGCCCTGGATGCTGTTGTACTCATCAAGACTGACATAAGCCCCATGGTCACCTATCTTTGTGACTGTTACAACTACAATTTCACCCTCATCGGGAAACTCTTGCATCTCAGTTGACATTCATTCTAATTTTTTTACTAGCTAATTTATTGTTGCTGATCAAAAATCTATTCCTTTTTTTGCTTTTATACCAGATTTGAACGGGTGTTTTACCTCCTTCATCTCAGTTACAAGGTCAGCTACTTCAATTATTTTTTCAGCTGCAGTACTTTGAACGTCTACATTACCCACTGGACATAAATTACCTGTAAGTACAAGATCAAGTTCATCAGGTTTTGATTTTATAATTTCTAAAACATCGTTCAGGGTTACCAATTCTAATTGAATTGCATAGTTAATCTCATCTAATATTACAACATCATATTTACCAGACAAAATCTTCTCTTTACTAATAGTAAGTGCATCATTTGCTGCTTTCACATGATCTTCACGGGGACTTTTATCGTCTATTATTCCTACAAATCCCTTGCCAGCAGTAACAAGCTCAAATTCTGGTTCCAACCGTTTAGCACTGTCCAATTCACCATAATGCCAAGAGCCTTTGACAAACTGGATCATGCAAACCTTGTGGTTATAGCCTACTGCCCTAAGAACAAGACCCAATGCAGCTGAAGTTTTCCCCTTACCACCTCCAGTATAGACAATTACTAGGCCTTTTCCACCCATATCTAGTTTGAATTTTCTCTAACTAAAAAGATTGATACTAGATGAAATTCATAGGTTAAGAATTGAAAATTCCAAGATTAATCATTGCTGGAGCAACTAGCGGTGTGGGCAAAACATCGATTACATCCGCAATAATTTATGGTATTAAAAAATGTGGTTACACAGTTCAGCCATTTAAGGTTGGACCAGATTATATTGATCCTAGCTATCTATCTTCAATATCAAAAAATAATGCAAAAAATTTGGACGTTTGGTTGATGGGCGAAAATGAGCTTGTCAAAAGTTTTGTAAAAAATTCTACATCTGATATTTCTATAGTTGAAGGTGTTATGGGTTATTATGATGGATTTGGTGGGAAGACAAACTTTGCAAGTACACACCACGTTGCGTCACTACTAAAAGCTCCAACAGTTTTAGTTTTAGATGCAAGTAAAGCTGCGCGTTCTATTGCAGCAACTGCACTTGGGTTTGCAAAGTTTCATCGTAATTCTAGGATAGTTGGAATAATTTTGAACAGGATTGGCAGCAAGAAACATGAAAACATGTGCAGACATGCTCTCACAAATCTAAAAATTCCCATACTTGGATTTATACCAAAAAATTCTGAGAGTATGGAATCACGACATTTGGGCCTTATTCCTGTAAGGGAACAAAAGTCACTGCAAAACAAGATTAGGAAAATATCGCGCGAGATTTCTGATAATCTTGATATCGATGAGATAGTTCAGATTTGTAAAAGTGTGCCAGAACTGCCAAAGATGAAACTAAAAAAATTCAAAAAACCAACAGCTACAGTAGCAGTTGCATTAGACAGTTCGTTTAATTTTTACTATCATGACAATCTTGAAGCATTACGTAGAGAAGGTGCAAAACTAAAATTTTTTAGCCCTATAAATGACAAAAAAATTCCAGCCTGTGATTTAATCTACATTGGTGGTGGATTTCCTGAAGTTTTAGGACAATCACTTCAAAGGAACACAACAATGCGTAAGCTGATAAAAAAACATGCTGAAGAAGGAATGCCAATCTATGCAGAATGTGGAGGATTGATGTATCTTACCAAATCAATAAGCTTTGGGAAAAAAAAGTACAAGATGGTAGGATTGTTCGATGCAGAAACTCATATGACAAAAAAAATGACATTAAACTATACTGAAGGGAGAATCAGATCAAACTGTTTTGTTTCACCAACTGCAAAGTTTCGTGCACATGAGTTTCATTACTCGAAGATTAGAAATCTACCAAGAGATGCAAAGCTTGTCTATGATCTGAAGATTGGTGAAGGAATAGCTGGTAAAAAGGATGCACTTTCTGAATACAATACACTTGCATCATACTGTCATCTGTATTTTGATAGTGCAAAGTACGCTACAAATATGGTTCGAAATTCAATCTAGCAATTTAGAGAGAATTAAAGTGTGCCATGTGTTCCGTCACACTTCCCACCTTCATCAGCACTGTGTTTGCATCCACAAAAAGCAATAAATCCATCTTCAGTAGCCTTGAAAATTTTTG
>CAZDAA010000095.1:0-3045 GCA_964503555.1 uncultured Candidatus Nitrosopelagicus sp. | reverse complement strand
GCTTGCGTATGGGAATAAACTGTGTCAATATTTTCAAGTGAACCAGTTCCTATAAGACAATGTCGTATTCGATGATATATTTCACCGACAGCATCAAGATTCACCGTTACCAACAAATCGTTACTTTCACCCACACTTCCTTCAAGTGAATTTTCAACAGGCAAAACAGAGTAATCACTCACGTCATTTTCTGTGTTTTTTATTGCGTCAGCAAAAGTAGTACATGGAATTGTATCTATTGTGTTACCAAAGAAGGAAAGAGCTGCAGCTTCACTATACGCTCCCCGTTCACCTTGGAACGAAACACGTGTCATATCTCACTCTCTCATTTTTAAAAAATTGCTTTGTAAAAAATCAGTAGATATTTTTCTATCATCTGTCCAACCACATTCGATACATTTCACAATATCACGAAATAGTACAACATCATGACCACACTTTCTACATTTTGTAAATAACACTCCCAGTTCTTTATCCTGTATTGTTGCATGTATAACCCCATTGAGAGTTCCTATCACTCTTGCTTTCACTACATCTCTTATCAGCGCAGGACTTCTTTTACGAAGATTTCTAATTGAGCAAATACACTCAACTTGTGATTTTACTGGTTCACCATTTATGTAATTAATTAACACTGCAATCATTGATGGTGTTACCATTTCAATTGTACCAATAATAATATCATCTGCGTTCGGCACTGACAGTACTTTTTGATTTTCTACATCAACCAAACGTTCTTTTTTATTCATTTCACTTTTACCAACTATCATAGATCTTATCAACCCATCATCATCATAGCTATTTTTACCCGCTTCACATTCTTCAATTAAAGCAATTTTATCTCCTGGTAAGACCGTGTCTGACATGTTTAGTTTTTTAAATTATAATTATTAATTGTTTACAGCCAATGATTTCTCTCAAAGTACTCACCAACCTCCTCTTTTCTAAGTACCTTCAAGAGAGATAGAGCTTGGGGAGTTGATAAGACTGGTTTATCGAACTTGTTATCAGTTGAAATTCTAGGGCATGCCACTTGAATGAATGCACCAATATCCTTTAGGTTTTGTAACCTTTCATTGGTGATATCTGTAAGTGCTATAAGATGAACAGTTTTTCCGCAATCTTCTAATTCTTTTTTGAATTTTAGTGCAGTCAATTTAGAAAGTTGGCCCTCTTTCAGCCCAACTATCACACCAAAAGTTTCAGCATCAGCCGCTTTGTATATTTCTAAAGTTGCTCTCTTTTGCATTTTTTTAGCAAATTCCGTTACTTCTCTTACTTCGTTGAAGTATGGATCTAAAATGTAAGTTGGTTTGTTTGTCGCCAAAGCAATACCAGCTGCATGAAAATTACTCTGACCTAAAAAAATATTGGCGTCAACATCATTTTTAATTTCCGTCGCAGGATAGAATTCACAGCCAAAAACTTGTCCATCATTAAGCTGTCCTTTTCCATTTCCAATTTTTACAACTACTCCATTATTTTCTAATGTTTTAGCAATATGGTCAATCTGATGAAGATATTGACTGTCTGTCAATAGTGAAATAGTGTTTCCTTTAAACTGTTTAACACATTTTTCTATAACGTTATCAAATGGTATATCGTCATAAGCATCAATCATGTAAATATTTTTTTCAAATATTTCTAGTTTATTGGTATGACCTATGTTGAATAATATTTCAGCTTCCAATACATTTGCTCCTACCGAATTCAGATCACATGAGCCCCAAGTGGCATCTGCAAGAAGATATGCTGGAATTCCACATTTTTGATTGATTTTTAACGCAAGATCCTGGACTTTTGGTAATATTCCATCTGGCCCATTCAGGGCAACAGAAACTGGTTTCTTTGTTTCTATGACATCAAAAATTTTTTTCTCATCAATTATTATCATTTGTATTATGACAGATACTATGTTTTTAATTTAAATCAAGCTTGCATTCAAAACCCAAAAATGTAAGAATATAGGATAAAAAGTATTGAAAAACAGTACTGTAATCCATATAGGAATAGATGACACAGACTCACCAAAAGGTATGTGTACTACTTTTCTTGCATACAAAATTGTTAAATTTCTTGAAAAGAATAAAGTGCAATTTGTAGATTATCCATCTTTAATTAGATTTAACCCCAATATTCCATGGAAAACACGAGGTAATGGGGCTGTCAGATTAAGCATCAAAACTAACAATCCTAAAAAAATAAAAAATAAAATTACAAAGTTTGTGGATGATTATTCAGAAACAAAAAATGGTGCAAACCCAGGACTTGTTTTTTATGAAAATGAGATAGTAACACCATCATTTCATAAATTTAGTGAACTTGCACTTTGGAAATTAATCAGTAGAGAAAAAGCTAAACAATTTATTTTAGAAAATAAAATTGATTCATTTTACCTAGGAAATGGTCAGGGTTTGGTTGGAGCAATAGGTGCAATTGGATACAAATTTTCTGATCACACATTTGAATTATTGTCATATAGGAAAAAATCACAATTTGGGAAAAAAAGGATCATTTCTAAAGACAGTGTAAAGAATATGCAATCGCTAACTTTTCCTGAAACCTTTAACAGCTACGACATTGAGTCTGATAGAGCATTGATCACTCCACACGGACCGGATCCTGTATTTTATGGTATACGGGGAGAAAATGCCGAGTCTGTAGTGACGGCATCTAAAATAGTAAAAGCAAATGAGAAATTAGATGGATACATGGTATTCAAATCAAATCAAGGAACTTCAGATCACCTAAAAAATGAATTAGATGTAAATGATTTGAGACCTTATACATCTGGATTTTTGGTTGGTCAAGTATGTAGCAACCCAATCATGGCGCAAGGCGGTCATGTATTTTTTTCAATCAGAGTTAAGGACAAGAAGATCAAATGTGGAATCTATAAACCAACAAAAATTACAACAATAGCACAGAATCTTATTTTAAATGATAAAATTCGAATTGGTGGAGGAATTAGAAAGGCATCAAAAAATCACGAAAGAATAGTTAATGTTGAATTTTTAGATATCATAGAATTGGCAAAAGACATCC
>CAZDAA010000094.1:0-3352 GCA_964503555.1 uncultured Candidatus Nitrosopelagicus sp. | reverse complement strand
CTAAAATACACATCAGAACAAAATCAGTGGTTGGTTGAACATTATAGAAATTATCCCAAAGATCCTGCAGGATTTGAAGAGTGGAACAAATCTCTTCTCAAAACTCTTGATGAGTCATTTGTAAAAATAGCCTCGTTTGCAAAGAATTAGTCTTAAATAAAGTACCCACACCAAAGATGTTACTTTGTCAGACCAAAGCGAGCAATCAGTAGATGAAAGTGAGCAATCAACTTACCTAGATTGGAATAACTCAATTGATATTTTAAACAGTGCATTTGAAAAAGGATTATTTGTTTTGGTTATAGGACCAAAGGGAACCGGTAAAACTTCGTTGGTAACGGAGTATGCAATACAAAAATCCAAAAAATTAGAATCGATCAACTTCAGTCTTCGAACAAGAGAAAGTCATCTAATAGGAACTAAGTCATTGGTAGAAGGAAACATTGGTTTTGATGAGGGAGTTTTGATAAAATCAATGAAAGAAGGTAGTATCTTATATCTTGATGAACTTAATGCGGCAGAAGCTGATGTTTTACTACGATTAGATGAGGCGCTCGATGATCGTAGACAGATAATTCTCAAAGAATCTGATGGTCAAGTTATCAAAGCCGATGATTCATGGTTCACAATTGCAACTATTAATCCTCTAACACATGTTGGTACAAAGGAACTACCGCCTCAACTTCTAAGCAGATTTCCAGTTAGAATAAGGTTGGATTATCCACCTGAAGATGTGGAATATAAGATAATAAAAAAACATGTAAAAAATCCACATGAAGCTGAGGTTTTACAGGGAATTAAACTTGCAAATACGTTACGCCAAGCATCTGCTGTTGAAGAATTGTATTATTCTCCATCTATAAGAGAAACCATTGCATATGCAAAATTATTAGAAGGTGGAGCTTCAGCAAAGGAAGCAGCAAAAATTGTTTTTGGAAATGTATATTCTCAGTGGGGAAATGTAGAATTTCAAAAGGTAAATGATATTATCACCTCAATGTTTGGTAGCTAATGCAATCTATTCAACTACGAAACGACACTTTAATTGATATTGCTACATTTCTTGTAAGGCGTTGGTCAGAAAAAGAAAATGTAACGGTAGAATTCTCAAAAATAAAACAGAGTGAAACAAGATTAAAAGAAAAAAGAGTATTACTTATTCCAAATGATCGATATTATGGAGATAGTTTCCAAAAATATAGACAGTTTAGAACTTCAATTTGGTATGAAGGTATGCGATTAAGACATTGTAAAAAAATTCTTAGTAATGATCATGCGTACGGATTTATTTTGAATACTATTGAGACACGTAGAATCGAGCTTTTGGGAATACAAATTTGGAAAGGAATGAGTGAAGAACTGATATTTAATTATACAAATATGTGGTTGGCTAGGAACAACCTAAGTTCAGTTTTTGGAAAATCTAGGATGATTGAAGCATTCTACCAGTATTTTTTATTTGGTGATGTGAAAGGTGAAATGCAACCAAGTAATCTTAACAAGGTAATTAAAGCAGTAAAATTTGCCAAAAATGTTCTGAATGATTCCATTAAAAATGATTATGATACAGAGTGGATAGAAAAAAAGATCCCTGAAATTTTAAAGATTCTGGATGTTGATGCTCTTATTTCAATTCCTATATCTGTTCCATTAAGAGGACCTGGAATTGCTATCACACCTAACGATTTTATCAAAGCGATGAAGCAAGTTGGAAAATCAAGGGAAGAAGATTTTGGAAAGATTGACCCAGAAAATATTTTACGGGGAAAAGCAGTTTCTGAAGAATTTAAAGTGATTAAAGAAGAAAATAAGAAAAATGAGAAGAAGGGTTTGAGTAGTGGAACAATAGGAATACAGATTCCTGAAATGTCTAATGCTGATGAGACTAAAATTTTCGATCAAGATTTGATAAATAATTTAAAGACCAGATTTAAAGAATGGAAAACTGGATGGAAAGAATACCATTCTTTTCATGGTGATGAATTTGATAGTGATGTGTATCTTGAAGGTCTTGATCAGCCATTTATAACAGATCTTAAGAAATCGATTAAAACACGAATCGTAATTTTGCTTGATCACTCATCCAGTATCACTGATCAACAGATGGATTACAAAAAAGCCACATTGGCTCTGTGTGAAGTCCTAGCTTTTCTAAAGATCAAATTCTCTGTATATGCATTTAATACAACTGGAAGACAAGTTGTCTGCTGGCTTGTTAAACCAGAAGATCTTAAATGGAATAATTCATGTGCAAAAAGGCTAGCCCAGATTCCAGCTAATGGCGGGACCCCACTAGCTGAGGTTTATGATAAAATGTATCCTATTTTACGTTCCAAAAAACCAGATATTTTTTTGACACTCTCAGATGGAGAACCTTCAGATCCATATGCAGTTCGTTCAGCGGTTAAATTGCTTAAATCTCTTGGAATCAAGATGGTTGCACTCGGAGTGGGTAGAGATACCTCTAATGCAACAATAATTGCAACTAATTTGAGATATTTAGGATTTGAAAGGACGTTGGGAGTCTCCAGACTTAATGATATCCCTAAAAAGGTGTTAACTGTACTAGGTAATAATTAAGATGAAATTTATTGATAAATTAGAGCCTGACATAAACAAGCCTCTAATCATAGCTGCAATGCAGGATATGGGTAACGTTGGAAGTATAGTGGTGAATTTTATTAATAATGCATTAAATTCTGTTCCATTCCGTTCAGTGAAATCTACAACCCCATACGTCTTTGATAAGGGTGGTTATATCGAAGTGCCAGAAGAATATTGGGAATACAAATACGGAAACGATATTATAATTTTTGGAGGTGGAAGAGGACAACCAGAACAAAATGATGAATTAAATGAATTGTGCCAAGATGTAATTGATGTTGCAAAAAAATATGATGCAAAATTCATTTACACTGTTGGTGGGTTTCATACCAGCAAGCAGTTTGGAAAACACCCAACCACATATGTAACTACTACTTCCAAAACATTACTTGAGCAAATACGTAATCTTGGTATTGAAACTACTCCTCATGAATCTGTGATAACGGGATTCAATGGACTTATCTTAGGATATGCTAAACTTAATGGAATAAATGGCATGGGATTATACGGAGAGCTTTTGGATCCTCGCATTCCACAATATAGAGCAGCAAAAAGCATTATTGAAACTTTAGAAAAATTAACTTATCAAAAATTTGGAAGTTTGAGTGAATTAGATGTAAAAGCTGATGCGGTTGATAGTCAAATAAAGGGTAACATGAATGATGATGATGAATTTTCTGTAGGCTAGCCATCATTAGAGGTTTTAGATAAATTGGAAAAAGAATGTTCTGAATGTGGAAGTTTGTTT
>CAZDAA010000093.1:0-3436 GCA_964503555.1 uncultured Candidatus Nitrosopelagicus sp. | reverse complement strand
TCTATAGATAAATTTGCTACTCATGTAATTCCTTATTTTAAGGAACAAAACAAGTAAAACATAATTCAGTTACTTAGATTAAAAATAGCATGACAGACTTTTTGATACGACGAGACCATCGAAAATTACAAATAAAATCAAAAGAAAAAATCACTGAATTCTTAAGCTCCCAGCAAACTGGTAGGGTAGCAAGTCTTGATAAGAATGGATTCCCACAAATTATACCGATGAATTTTGTATTCATTAATGATGCAATTTACATGCATTCTCACATAAGAGGTGAAAAACTTGATAACATTAGACGTAATCAAAAAGTAGGATTTGAAGTGGATAAAAGTCTAGAATTTCTACCATCGTATTTTTCAGATCCTGTGGATGCATCTCTTGCCGACACATTATACATAAGTGTCGTAATAAAAGGAAATGGTAGTATTGTTTCAGATAAGAATGAAAAAACTATTGCGCTGAACGGCCTGATGAAAAAATACCAACCCGAGGGTGGATATGAACCAATTAAACCAGATATGGATGTTCTAAAAGGAGTTGAGGTTATCAAAATTATCCCAGAATCATTCACAGGAAAATACAAAATTGGCCAGGATATGGATATAAAATCACGTATCGAACTTGCGAAACTGATTTTAGAAAGAAATTCTCCTACTTCAAAAGAGACGTTGGATATTATGGGATTTAAAATAATAAATAATGAGCTGACATTAGTTGATGATTCCCTCTGGTAATTATCATGGAAAATCTACTTGACTATCGTCAGATAATCACTAAAAAGGTATTTCTTGAGCACCTATCTGTAGTTTTTATTTTTTCTGTTCTGACTGTTATTGTCACATTTCCAATCATACTTGATTTTGCAAGTGAAGCAGCAGGATTCGAGTGTTATGATAAATGTCATATGATGTGGAGAATATGGTGGACAGATTTTTCTTTTGAGAATGGTCTGGATTTCTATCACTCTAATTACATCTTCTATCCAGATGGTACTGCCATTGGTGGAAATCTGGCTTACTTTACCACATTTATTGGATTTTTGGCGGTACAATTCGTAGATTATGTTACTGCCTGGAATATTATCTGGTTTTTTGGTCTAGTTTTTGGTGGCTATGGATGCTATTTACTTGCAAATAATTTCAATAAAAATTATTTATCATCAATTATCGCCGGCATAATTTTCACGTTCACTACATACCATATGGCTCATTCAAATGGACATTTTGGATTATCAATGATAGTATGGATTCCAATTTTTGTCCTGTTTCTTTTCAAATTACTTGAAAAACAATCAAAGTTTTATCCAATTATAGGCGGAATAGTATTTTTCCTAGTTTCGTTTACACATCTATATTATTTTGTATTCGTTGCTATGTTTTCAATCGTATTTTTTGCAGTTTACATTTTTAAGCAGAAAAAAATTTCAAATAAAACATTCGTTGTAAATTTTTCCATATTACTTCTAATTGGTTTAACTAGTTCGACTATTCTACTGCTACCAACAATTGGAGACTCTGATTTACCAAGTAGACCATTATATGAACACAATTTGTTTTCAATTAATCTAGAAAATCTTATACTTCCTACACCAGAACATACAACTCAAATTATCTCGGATGGTGGAGCAATCAGATCATTCTATACATTTTTTGATAAACCATTTGATACGTACCAATTACAGGTTGAAAACCTTGTCTTCCTAGGCTATTCGGTTATTTTCCTATCTGCACTTGCTGTTATCAAATATAGGCAAAAACATATGTGGTTCTGGTTACTCATCGCTGGAGTTTTTATCGTGATGAGTCTTGGACCTGAATTGAAAATTTTCTATGAACCTACTGGAATAATTTTACCAGAACGAATACTCTATGATACAATACCTGAATGGAACGAATTAAGAGCGCCTGCGAGATTTATTGTGATGGCTAATTTAGCACTAGCAGTATTAGCGTCTTATACTGTATATGGGCTAATAAAAAACAAATTTTCTTCGTTTAAACAACAGTTGATATTAACAGGAATTATAGGATTTGTTATTCTTTTTGAGTTTTCTATGATTCCATTTTCTTCGCAAACAGAATTAGTTCCTAGTATTTATGAAGAAATTAAAAATGATGAATCAAAGTTTGCTGTATTAGCTGCACCAATAGGTGGAACTGGAGATGGATTTTTGATGTCAGATCCTAGAATTTTATATCACCAGATATATCATGAAAAACCAATTTATGGTGGTTATGAATCCAGGACTTCTCTTGAGACAATGGATCAAACGCGAACATATTTTCTCAACATGTTTCATAAATTTGGTAGTGGAAATGATGTTATAAAACAAGATCTGGCAACTCATGGATTATCACTTTTTGAATACTTTGATATCAAATATTTGACAGTACATAAGGAATTAGCAAGTTCAGAAAAAACTTCACACATTAAACAACTCATGGCAGAAATTTTAAATGGAAATAGGCCAATTTATGAAGATACTAAAATAATTGTTTACAAAATTCCAAAACCTAATTCTTCGGAACCATTTTTGCTTCTAGGATCTGGATGGCATAATTATAAATCATGTACTGATACTGAAGCAAAAAAAATATTTGATTGTAATGCACGTTCTACGATGAAAAATTCAGAAATATTGATAGTGAATCCAACAAACTCTGATAGGGAGATCATGTTGAATATAGTTTTGAGTTCAGCAGAAAATGAAAGAACAGTTGTGGTTTCCATAAATAATAAAGAACTGGATACATTGGATATTCCTACTATACCAACAGGTATGAAAATTAAAGAATTAATTATTAAACCTGGTGTTAATGTTGTAACACTTGATACAGATCAATTTTCCATGGCATACTATGGTTTGATGGGGACAGCAATTGATGAGAGAATCCCAAGAACGTTAAGCTTCCATGTGCAATCTATTTCTATCATGAATTAACCATAGCTTTATTTTAACGAATTTGCTGAACAGATTGTTGCTTAAACTTGCAATTTTAATCTCCGGAAGAGGGAGCAACATGAAGTCAATCCTCGAGGCAATTGAAAAACAAAACATTCCAATTAAACCAACAGTAGTTATCTCCAATAAAGATACAGCGAAGGGATTAAAGATTGCAAAAAAACTTGGTGTGCAAACAGAAATTGTAGAGAGCAAAGGATTTCGGGGAAGCAGAACAGAATATGATCAAAAAATCATAAACATACTAAGCAAATATGACATTACACCAAAAAATTCTCTGATTTGTCTTGCAGGATTTATGCGAATATTAAGCCCAAAATTCATTAAAGAATTTAAAAATCGAATACTAAACATTCACCCTTCCATTTTGCCAGAATTTCCTGGACTAAATGCACAAAAGCAGGCAATTGAAGCAGGTGTAAGTCACTCAGGTTGTACAGTTCATTTTGTGGATGAGGGTGTAGATAC
>CAZDAA010000092.1:0-3457 GCA_964503555.1 uncultured Candidatus Nitrosopelagicus sp. | reverse complement strand
TTTGAGCATCTTGAAAACCTTAGCTAGTGCTGGTTCCATCGGTACTGAATAGTACAAGGATTCCATGGAAAAAACCACGTCAAACTTTCCAGCGTAGTTCCAGGATTCAAGGTTAGTACACGTGTATTTTTCCTTTTTGTAGATTTGTTTTGAAATTGCAACACTAATCATTTTTTTGCTTTTGTCTATTCCAACTGCCTTTTTACAGTTAGGTAATTGTGCAATTTTTCTAACAACCCACCCATTCCCACATCCAACATCCAAAAATGAGAATGGTTTGTCAAATGAAATACTATCTAAAAACTTGTTGACCGTAACACCATGTCCTTTTTCCATCTCTTCTGCTCTTCCCGTAATGGCCCACTCGTCAAATAATTTTTTAGTTTCGTCCATTATGTCACTTTTATCTTTAATTCATTATTCAACGTTTCAGTTATTATTGATGGATATACTAGAAAATATAGTGAGAAAAAAGATATTTGCAGTTGATATTGATGGGACAATAACCTTGAATGGTATGGGTACAATTCATCTTGGTGCATTATCTAAACTAAGAGCATTGAAGGAAGAAGGTCATTTTATAATTCCTGTAACTGGTAGATCTTCTGTAGAAGGTTATTTGTTATCAATATTTGGCGGGTTAACACATATGGCTGTTGGAGAAAATGGTGGTTGTATTACCTTCGGTGATAAAATTCAACATAAGTTACTTGGAAATAAGGGTGAATGTATTCATGCCCTTGCAACAATTCAGACAAAATTAGATGGTGAAATAAAAGAAAAACCTGTTTTCCCCAGAATGACAGAGGTTGTGTTAGAGCGAACCTTTGACATAGAAAAAGCACGAAAAATAATAAACGATGAAAATCTGAATGTTGTTTTGACTGATAGTGGTTATGCTTTTCATATTAACTCTAAAGGGGTTGATAAGGGCTCTGGATTTTTAGAAGCACTCAAAATATTAGACGCAGATTTGAATGATGCAATTGTCATAGGTGATAGTGATACTGATATCCCATTATTCAAAATAGTGAAAAATAGCATTGCTGTTACAAATTCTACTGAAAACCTAAAAAAAATAGCTAAAATTGTTACAACCAAAAAATCAGGAGAAGGTGTCCTTGAAGGGTTAGATATGATATCATTTGAAGATGATTGATAATGGCATTTCTTAGTATACTAAACCAAGTAAAACAGCATATTTCAAAAATTATTGAAGAGAAAGGGTATGATAAGGTGAATTTTGTTGTTGAGTCATCTAAAAGTGGTTTTGGTGATATTACTTGCAATATAGCATTTTTACTGGTAAAAACTCTCAAAAAAACACCACAACAAATTGCAGAAGAGTTTGTATCTGCTTATGATACGAGTTCAGATGATCAATTAGATAGGGTTGAAGCACATCAAAGTGGCTACATTAATTTTTTTCTCAATACCAATTCATTCAATGGATCTATTTTGTCAGAATCTCAGGAGAAAAATTATGGTAGTGTTGACATAGGTAGTAATTCTAAGCTGATAGTAGAACATACTTCAGTTAATCCAAACAAGGCATTACATATCGGACATCTAAGGAATGTAGTAATCGGTGATGCAGTTTCCAGAATTCTTTCGAAAGTAAACTATGATGTACAGGTTTTGAATTATGTTGATGATTCTGGTCTTCAGGTTGCCGACATAATTACTGGCTTTAAGTTTGGAGGCTTCTCAGAATCACCTCCATCTGGAGAAAAATTTGCAAATTATTGTGGTGATACAGTTTACGTAAAAACAACTGCAAAATATGAGACTGATAAAGAACTGGAATCTAAACGACGTGAAATTTTAAAGGAATTAGAGGATCCCATGTCTAAAACTGCAAAATTTGGAAAGACAATAACTAGAAAAGTCTTAATCGATCAATTAGATACAGTTTGGAAACTTGGCGCATCATACAACTGCTTAAATTTTGAATCTCAAATCTTGTATTCGAATCTCTGGGAAAAAATATTTGAACAAATGAAATCTGAAAACCTTGTACGATTTGAAGAACAAGGTGATAATGCTGGTTGTTGGGTACTACCAATAGAGAATGAAGATGATAAAATCCTTGTCAGAAGTAATGGAGTTGCTACATATGTTGCAAAGGATATACCATACGCAGCTTGGAAACTTGGTATCTTAAATGATCCATTTAGCTACACTGTTTTTTCTGATGAACAAATAGATGATAAGTTATTGTGGGAGACAACACTTGAAGAAACACAATCAGAAAAAAAATCTTTTGCAGCGAATGTTGTTATAACAGTTATTGATAATAGGCAAACTAACCTTCAAAAAATAGTAACCAATCTAATGTCGAAATTTAAGCCTGGAAGTTCTTATGTTCATCTTGGCTATGAGGCAGTCACTCTAAGCTCCGAAACTGCAAAACTTCTAGGGAATAAAACAGATGGTAAGGATGTGCAGATGTCAGGCAGAAAAGGCCTTTACATTAATGCAGATGAAATGATTCAAAAACTTGAAAAACGTATTTTTCTTGAATCAAAAGAAAGGAATGATGATCTTGATGATGAATCTTTAAAGAAAATAGCCCATAATGTTGCAATTGGAACTATAAGATATGAATTGATCAAACCTGATCTTGATAAAATTATTACCTTCGATATCAATACGTCATTAAAACTTGAAGGAGATACTTGTAGTTACATTCAATATTCGTGTGTTAGAGCTGGAAGAATATTAGAAAAATCAAGTAAACAACCTGAATTTGATGTACAGTTTGATCAATTGAATAGTGAGTATGAAATCAATCTTATCAAACAAATTGCGCTCTTTGGTGTTTTTGTGAATGATGCTGCAAAAAATTATTCCCCAAAAGTTATTGCAAGATATTGTTATGATTTAGCTGTCACATTTTCCTCATTTTATGAACACGTTAAAGTCTTAAAAGCTGAGACACCCGAACTGATAAATGCCAGGTTGTGTCTCGTACTATCATTCAAGTTGACATTGGAAAAGGCACTTGATTTACTTGGTATCATAGCACCTCAGCGTATGTAGATAGATTATTACTTTTTTTAATATATGCTTAAGTGGAAAACCCAAGTGTCCTTATTGCAATTAATAATCACAATAACTTAGGTTTTCCAATTTCAGTTTGTATCTTGATAATATGAGGTTTAGGCATCTAAAAATCTAGAACAAAAAACGCTATTGTCGCAACAACCAACACAATTGTGGCAATATAATACGTACGAATCGGATTTATCTTGTCCAATATACTAGGTTTTACCGAATTGATGTTTAGCAAAATTATGCTTTTCTGCCAAATGTTCTTCCATTGGGATTTTGGTATTACCCTGAAAATGTGGTTGAACTACAACTCCACATATTTTACATTTTGAGTTTTCAAAATATTCTTCAACATCTTTAGGGGTTTCAGTCATTTCAATTGCTCACATGTGCATTTGGTAAG
>CAZDAA010000091.1:0-3484 GCA_964503555.1 uncultured Candidatus Nitrosopelagicus sp. | reverse complement strand
CAAGATGAGTGAGGCACTTGACGAGTTTGCAGAAGTTGCAAAAAACCATTAGAGCGAAACAAACTTATCTAAAACATGGACTCTTAGAATATTATGACTGCTCCTTATGATGATTCGGTACAAAAAGAATGGAAAGAAAGAAAGGAAAAAATCGAAGATTATTATCGTGACATGGGCAAAGTAGGTACAACTGATAATAAAAAAATCAGTTCAATTAGCGTTGTAAAATCAGGAGATAAATTAGTTGTTCAATTTGATGATGGGGACGGAATACTCTATGAAATAACTGAGGATCTGGTAAATCCTTTGAAAATGATCCAGACCTTATCACATGCTGAGATTGAGAAATTTAAGAGCTTGACGAAGTAGTTTGATAGATTTAGGCACGCTATTATTGATAGCTTGTATAGTTGGTGGAGTAGGAGCTATTCTTGCAGTTCCTATTTACATTCTTTTCAAGAACTAGATAATTCTGCTAATAAAATAAATAGTGAGAAGTGTATTTCAAAACATGATACCACTTTCAGGTGACATTCCAAATGCCAAGGGAATCAAGTCTGACAGTCTAGATTCTATAGACGTGACAAAGGGAACTTCCACTTTGAAACGTGGTTTTGCACATATGCTGAAAAACGGAGTAGTGATGGATGTTACTACAGTAGAACAAGCACAGATTGCCGAAGAGGCTGGAGCAGTTTCTGTCATGGTTCTGGATAAGCTTCCTTCAGACGTTCGAAAAGCTGGTGGTGTTGCAAGAACTGCAAGCATTAGGATAATTCAAGACATCATGGATAACGTTACAATTCCTGTCATGGCAAAATGTAGGATAGGTCATGTCTATGAGGCAAAAGTTTTAGCTGAAGCAAACGTGGACATGATAGATGAATCTGAGGTTCTAACACCTGCTGACGAAAACCACCATATATGGAAATGGGATTATACTACACCATTTGTAAACGGTGCAAGATCATTGGCTGAAGCATTAAGACGAATTGAGGAAGGCGCTGCAATGATTAGGACCAAAGGAGAACCGGGAACAGGAAATGTTGCGGAAGCAATTTTACATATCAAAAAAGTTAATGATGAACTAAGAACAATTAAATCAATTTTTGATTCAGGTGACAAGCAAGATTTGGTTAGAATGGCTAGAGAGTTCAAGGTTTCTTTTGAGCTAGTTGAAGAGACAGCAAGGATTGGAAGATTGCCTGTTGTTAACTTTGCAGCGGGAGGAATTGCCACGCCTGCAGACGCAGCATACTTGATGTCATTGGGGTGTGACGGAATTTTTGTTGGTTCTGGAATATTCAAAGCTGATGATGCAAGAGAACGTGCACGGGCTGTTGTATTGGCAACAACATTTTGGGAGGATCCTAAAGCTGTAAAAGAAGCTCAAAAGATGATCAACGAAAAACAATCTATGCTGGGATTGGATGTAGATAATCTTGAATTAAGAATGCAAGATCGTGGTGGTTCTGCTTGACCGAATGTAATGTAGGCATTTTAGCATTACAAGGTGACGTAACTGAAAATTTCATGGCTACAATGGCTGCGTTGCATGATGCGGGAATAGATGCAACTGTAAGCCAGGTGAAAACCCCTGATCAAATATCCAAACTTGACGGCTTGATAATTCCTGGTGGAGAAAGTACAATGATGGGCCAACTTTCCATGGTCAATGGTGCAATGAATGCCCTCAAAGAATTAATTGATGGAGGGACGCCAGTTTTTGGAATATGTGCAGGAATGATCCTGCTTTCAAAAAATTCAAAGGATCGTGTGATGGGTTCAACAGAACAACCATTGCTTGATATGCTTGATGTCGATATTGAGCGAAATTCTTTTGGTAGACAAAAAGACTCTTTTCAAGCGGAGATTTCTTTGGATCCAATTGGAATTTCATCATTTCAGGGAGTGTTTATTCGTGCTCCTGCCATTTTGACCTCTGGATCTGATGTTACAGTTTTGTCAAAATTTAACGAGAAGATAATTGCGGTTAAACAGGGTAACATACTTGCCACATCATTCCATCCTGAATTGACTCAGGACATTTCTTTACACAAGCATTTTGTAGAAATGATAAAAGAATCAAATTAATACCAGTTCACCAGATTTTTTCATTGTTACCTGACAAATGTTCTATAAGGGAAGGGAGTAGAGATTGTGTAAATCCACCAGAATTTTTAATTACAGTGGTAACCGCTAATGATGAATTTATGCTAGGAATCACATGCCAAAAACATAAGACTGTGGTTCTTTCAAAAATAGAGAATCTTCAGACCCAGGGAAAGATACCAAGTGGCTCCATCAAATTTGAAAATCTGAAATCAGTACAAACTGACTGCGTTCGTGGAGATCCCGATGATTTTATTCAATTATGATTGAAAAAAAACTTAAACCATTTATAATATCTGAACAATAAAAAACCATGAGTACTGACAGCACAAACGAGGAATTTACTATTTGTGATGATTGTAAAAATCCAATTGAAAAATGTACGTGTGTTTGTCCTTTTTGTGGTGAGCGTGATAAATGTGAATGTGGCTTAAAACTTTCTAATGACGATGGTGCAGCTACTGGTGGATAATTCCGTGATGTGGAATTACTAATATTGAGTTAGGATTTAGATTAATTATGACTTTTGACTTTAGTTGGTTAATAGGTGGACCACAAGGAAGTGGTGTTGATACAGCAGCAAACATATTTTCACGTGTTGGTGCAAAACTTGGATACCATGTTTTTGGAAAAAGGGAATACCACTCTAACATCAAAGGTTTGCACAGTTATTTCGTGGTTAGACTTTCAGACAACAAAGTTCGTTCAAATGTAAACGGCGCAAACGTCATGGTTGCTTTTGATGCCGAAACCATGATCAGACATGGTTTGAGTATTTCAAAAAATGGAGCAATAATTTATGATTCATCTATAGTTAATACAAGCATTGATGAAATTCCAACCATTGAAGTAGATCATAGAGTCAGATTAGATGAATTTTTTAAATCAAAAAATATGGAACCAAAAGTTTCAAGCATAATTGAGTTGGCTAAGGAAAGTGGCGTTAATGTTTATCCAATTTCATTTTGGGATACATTATCAAACATTGCAGACGAATTGAAAAAACCTGAACTTTCACGTATGACACGTATGTTTAATGTGTTAGGTGTTTCATTTTCACTTGGAATTTTAAAAGCACCTATAACACCATTACTGGAATCCATAGAAGAAATCTTCTCAACAAAACCTGCTATTGTTGATTTGAATAAAAAAGCAGCAAACTTTGCTTATAATTATGCATCTGCAAAATTTTCTGATTTCAATACTTCACTTAATGAAACAGATAAGGAACCAAATACAATGTTAGTTCAAGGGCATCAGGGTTCAGCTCTTGGAAAGATTGTTTGTGGATGTAGATTTCAATCATATTATCCTATCACACCTGCATCAGACGAAAGCGAGTTTTTGGAATCAAATGAAATTTTACAAGTAA
>CAZDAA010000090.1:0-3516 GCA_964503555.1 uncultured Candidatus Nitrosopelagicus sp. | reverse complement strand
TTTAATATGCATATGCTGGATCAATTGCTCGTTGGATCTCTATAATTTCATTTAACACATCTGTTTCTTCACTACTTAATTTATGCATGAATCGTTTGATCAGTTGTTTTGCGTCTGAGGAAGAAGGTAATGTGTAAAAAACATCTTCCTCAGCTATTTGTCTTCCTATGGTAATATTTTGTACAGAACATGCTACTTCCTGTCCAGTCTTAACCGTACTTACCGTTTTACCATCATGTTGTAATTGATGTATAATACCAATTTTTTTTCCAGTTTTATTCATGAAAGGAATTTTTTGTCGAAGATGACCTACATCTACCCTGATCCCAAACACTGCAGGATTATTATTTCTAAATACAAAACCTTTCAAAAAAGTAAATTTAGATATTGGTGTTAATTCTTTGAAAACAGAATTTTCTTCATCTGCTTTATCATCATCTACCCATTGCGTATATGTATCAATTAGACTGTAGATTATTTTATCAGTGAAAACTTTGATATGATTATTATCTGCCTCAGTTTCAGCATCTTGTAAAACCTTTACATTAAATGCTAA
Source organism: uncultured Candidatus Nitrosopelagicus sp. (assembly GCA_964503555.1). Taxonomy (GTDB): domain Archaea; phylum Thermoproteota; class Nitrososphaeria; order Nitrososphaerales; family Nitrosopumilaceae; genus Nitrosopelagicus. Next base: position 2,960 of record CAZDAA010000090.1, on the reverse strand, counting down.
AATTACACCCAAATGCCTATCATTCTCCTTTGTTGCCATAGCTTCTAGAATATCTCTATGTGTTACAGGTCCTATGTCAGCTTTTGAAATAGGAATTTGTTGACGGCGTAACATTTCTGTTATAGCCTCAAGTGATCCAATAGCATCACATTTTAAAATAACTCCCGTTGTTTCTGTACTAATGAAAACAGATTGCATTTCATCTTCAATAATCTTTTTAAAATGTTCTATCTCTGCATCATCACTTACTGCATAAAGTGTACTACCAGGCAAAACACCATCTAAATCTGGTGATGCAATTTTTACACCTGCAGCTGCTTGTATGTGTTCTACTGGTTTAAATTTATCACGAGGATCCCTCATTTCGTCAAGAGGTTTTGGTAATAACAAGGCCTTAGGTTTTGTAACAATTATTGAATCTCGTTTTGCTGCTATGATAGAATCTTCTTTTCTCATTTGACCATCTATTAAAATCATATTTGCCGTAGGACCAAGCCCTACTTCATCATTAACTTCTAATATTATTCCTCTGTTGGACTTTTCCTCTTGGTTTAATTTCTCTTTTAGATATTGTTGTGTCAATCCAACTAAGACGGCAAATAATTCAGGTATACCTATACCTGTTTTTGCACTAACAGGAACTATTGCAATCTCTTTTTTGTAATCATCAATCCTGTAAAATGCTTCTGACTGATATCCTAAAACAGAAAGTGCTGTGACAACATTATAGATTTTCTCATCTAGAAAGTTTTGGACCTCAACATTTTGTTCCTTAATAGATTGTGAAATAAATTGTGTTTCTGTATTCTTCCAACCAGAAACCATATCTGTTTTGTTCAATGCTACAACAAAAGGCACTTTACGGCTTTCTAGAATTTTTAAACTTTCATTAGTTTGTGGTTGAAATCCTCTATTTGCGTCAACCACTAAAATTGCAATATCCGCTGCAGAACCTCCTCGTGAGCGCAAATTTGTAAAAACCTCATGACCCGGCGTATCAATTACTAAAATTCCAGGAATTTTATGTTCAACCTTACTCAGTTTTTCATAAAGTGGTCCACAGATTTTCTGTATTGTTTCTACCGGTAGAAAACTTGCACCAATGTGTTGAGTTATACCACCAGCTTCTCTTCCTTGTACACCAGTACCACGTACTTTATCAAGTAATGATGTTTTTCCAGAATCTACATGCCCTAGAACGGACACAATGGGTTGTCGAATGCGCATCTTTGATCACTAGAATACTACATTCACTTCCTTATCAAAACTTTCGCTTGAATCAGATGCATGAATAGAATTTTCAGTTATATCTATTCCAAAATCTCCACGGATAGTTCCAGGAGAGGCGTCCTTGGGATTAGTTTTACCTATAATTTCCCTAGTTGTATCGATAACGTTTTCACCCTCAATTACTGCCGCTACAACCTTCCTAGATGTAATAAATGAAACCAACTCTCCAAAAAATGGTTTAGAATTATGATCAGAATAAAACTGCTCAGCCATTTCTACAGTAAAGTTCAATGCCTTTAGTTTTGAAATAGTAAATCCCTTTTTTTCAAAGCGTGAAAGAATTTCTCCCACCAGATTTCGCTTTACAGCATCCGGTTTTATAATGATTAATGTCTGTTCAGCCAATTTATTTTTTGACTTTAATTCCGCCTTTCACGTATTTTTTTGTCCACTTTAATTTCCTTGGATCACGTTTTAGAACAAGAGAATTCTTTTTGCACTTAGCGGAACAAAACCACATTACTGTTCCATCATTTTTTACAAACATGGTACCAGACCCCTTTGCTACTGGACGGTCACAAAAACTGCATGATTTTATTAACATACTCATTTATCTTCACTACCTAATCTTCTTAGCTTCCCTTTCAGTTTCTCTTAATATTAATATGTCAGACATTCTTACAGAACCCTTTACATTTCTTGTTAATATTCTTCCACGATCTTTACCATCTAAAATTTTTACTCTTACTTGTATTACTTCACCAGCAATTCCAGTTCTACCTACAATCTGAATAACTTCAGCAGGTGTTAATTCATCTGAATGTTCTGTTGAGCTCATTCGTCTGATTTGCCACCTTTTATTTTGTCTATAGAGGCAATTACTTCATCAATTATATGTTGAGCATCACCTGCATCTAAAATTACAGCAGCTGCTGCGGTTACTTCAATACCTAATGCACTACCCAAGTCTTGCTTGCTTGGAACAAATGCATAATGTGCTTTCTGTTCCTCACAAATAATTGGAAGATGTGCAACAACTTCTGGTGGTTCAACATCTTCAGCAATAATGACTAATTTACTTATACCTCTTTCAATAGCTTTGGTTGCTTCATTTGTGCCTTTTCTTACTTTTCCTGTCTCAGCAGCTACCCGAAGCGATTCTAAAATAGGGCTTACCAAATTTTCAGGCGTTTCAAATTTTACATAATACGGTTTAGCCATTTGTATCACCCAAAGGGATCATTTCCATTTTAAAAATTGTATCAAGTGGTTTTAAAAGTGTTATCTGAAAGAATTAATTGAATTTTATCTAGATATGTTCTCATTAATACCTCAAGATTTTTTTGTGAATTAGATTCTCCATAAATTCTCATTATTGGTTCTGTTCCGCTTTGTCTTATCATAATCCAGTTTTTCTTGTCAAATACAATTTTTATCCCATCTGTAACATCAGCATCTGGAAACTCACTTTTTAGTTCAGAAATAACCCTATTTGCAGCCTCATTTGTACATGAAATTTTATCCTTCGTAGTAAACGAGGATGGTAACATCTGGAGTTCTTCTGTTATGGTTTTACCAGAATCAGCAAGTAATTCAAGAACCAATGCCAATGTCATGGCCCCATCTCTAACATGATTATGTTTTCCAAACATGAATCCGCCATTTTCCTCAAATCCCAAAAGTGCATTTTCTACAATCATCCTTCTTGAAACCTCAACACTTCCAACTTT
>CAZDAA010000089.1:0-3582 GCA_964503555.1 uncultured Candidatus Nitrosopelagicus sp. | reverse complement strand
TTTTAAAATAACAAAAACTTTAGATGGTAATTTCTAATAACCATCGATGATGTGGAATTTAGATGACTAAATGGAAACGTATGAGAAGACGACAGGAACGAAAAAGAATGCAGGAAGAGGAACGAAAACAATCTACTGAACAGGAACCAACACTTGTGGAGGAAACACCTAATGATGTTCAGATTTCCCAAAAAAATGAAAATATGGAAACCACAACCAACACCCCGAAATTCGTTATTTCAGGTGTAAAATACGTCTACTTGATAGTATGTTTTGCTCTATTATCTGGAATTTTTTATCCTTTAGTTGTGGGTGAAGGATGGGAACTATCACTAAAGGGCATTGGAATTTTATCTGTTGGACTTTTTGGAGGAATATTGTTATACAAATCTATAACGTCAGAAAAAAGGCGCGGCGTGTTGATGTGTTGTGGGTTTGGGCTAATCGCAGTTAGTTTGATAATTATATACGAACTTGTTGAATCGCCACTATACCAATAAATCACACATCAAAGTAAAGATAAAACTCGTGTGGGTGTGGTCTAATTGAAATTTCTTTTTGATCTCGACGCTCTAAATCTATTACCCTGTCAATGACTTTAGGAGAAAAAATCGACTCTAAGAATTTTTTATCACTTTCAAGCTCATCAAGAGCTTCACCCAAATTTGCCGGCAGAACATTAATTCCATGTTTTGTTCGTTCTGATTTTGACATCTTGTAAATATCTGCTTTGATCGGATCTCCAGGCTCAGTTTTATTTTTAATTCCATCCAAGCCAGCTGCTAACACAGCAGGGAAAACAAGATAAGGATTTGATGATGGATCAGGAACTCTATACTCTAATCTTTTAAGATATGAATATTTTTCACCTTTGAAATGTGCAGGAATTCTGATAGTAGCAGATCTATTACCTGTGCTCCAAGCAATATAGACCGGTGCTTCATATCCCGGAACTAATCTGTGATAAGAATTGGTTGTAGGGTTTGTAATTGCTGTTAACGCTCTGGCGTGGTTAATCACTCCACCACAAAAATAACGACCTGTTTGGCTAAGCTCATCCTTATCATCTACATCAAAAAATGCATTTTCTTTATTTTTCCACAAACTTACATTGGTGTGCATTCCAGAACCAGAATCCATTGAAATTGGTTTTGGCATCATTGTAGCAATTTTGCCAAATTGTTGTGCAACATTACGTACAACATATTTGTAAGTTTGAGCGCCATCTGCAGCATTTGTAAGAAAATCATATTTGATATCAATCTCACACTGTCCAGCTGTGGCAACTTCGTGATGGTGATTATCACAAATTATTCCAAAATTATCATTTAGCACGCTTACACACTCATTTCTGTAAGGCGTTAAGGTATCAGATGGGGTACTTGGGTAATATCCTTCTTGAAGACCCATAGGATATCCATCTCCTTCTTGATTCCATGGGGCTTCCTTAGATTCAATAGAGTATGATTGTCCCTTGTATGGTGTTAAAACATCCCAATGAATTTTATCAAATACAAAAAATTCTACCTCTGGTCCCCACAAACTATAGTCAAATCCTTGTGACTCGAGGAATTTTTCTGCATTTTGGCTAATCCCTCTTGGGTCATAGTCCAACCTACCTCTACCTCCTCCCCAATAAACATCGCAGAGTAATCGCGCTGTTTTCTTATCAGATGCCCAAGGTATGAGAGAATACGTAGAAGGATCTGGTTTTAAAATGAGATCAGAATCCTCTATTGAAGCAAATCCGACAATTGATGAACCATCTAGTTTTGGCAGACCGTCTGCCATTTGGTCTTGGGTAAAGGTATTAGCAGAAATTGTGGTATGGTGAAATCTGCCAGTGAGCCCAGTAAACTGTAAATCAATAAAAGAAACCTCATCTTGATTGATTTTTGCAAAAACTTCCTCAGGAGAATATCTGACATGAGTTGCTTTTCCCCCTATCATTTTATATGGCATTTACTTATCTATCAGCTAACACAATGAATCCAACATTTAAGGATTATTAGGAGAAAACAAATGTCTGAACAAAACCAAATCAATGTGAATTCTCTTCATTCAATTGTATTACAGGAATACGAAAACACCTCAATTCAAAAAATAGATTTGACTCTTTACAATTCTGTTTCAAAATTAATTGGAAACCTGAAAAGTCAAGAATATGATGGCCATGAAGCAAAAATCAAGACAGCATTGATGGGCATGCTCACCGAACTAACCTCATCTCTTCTTAAAACACGATTAGAAAAAGCAATTTTAAACAATACAGATCATTCTGCATTGTTAGATGAAGAAAAATACATTCTAAACTCTCAGGAGGAAATGATAGAAAGAAAGGAAGTAATTCTTTCTGGAATTCTTAATGGAAAAGCCAAGTTATTAGAGTCAATTGTACAAAATAATAAAACGAAGCTAATTGCAGTACGTTTTCTTGAGGAAGTAGAAGAACTAGCTGGGGCGGATGCAAAAAAATATGGTCCTTTCAAACCAGAAGATATAGCAACATTACCATACGAAAACGCTCAAGATTTAATATCAAAAAATTCTGCTGTAAAAATTCATTGGGAAAACCAATAGGAATTATAATCGATAAACATAGAACCAATATGTCACACATCGACGTAGATATCTTTGAATTTTTGATACTTACAATTATTCCAGTCGGGGCACTTTTCATTATAGAGATAATTTTTCGTATTACAAAATCTACATCATGGATAAAACTAACAATACAGGGAATTACTATGGTTATTTTTGGTATTGGATATTTGACTTTGATTATTCCACATGCACTTACAGCATTATGTTTACTTGCATTATCAGTCGCCTTATTTTATCAAGCCAGACGTGCAAAAATCAATCCAAAAAAGTCACTTTACTGATCAACCAAATCTTCCTAGCATTTTTCTAAACGCATTCTTTCTTCCAGTTCCACCATCACGAATAACTTTACGTTTTTCACCAAATCTTTTTGCTCTGATTTGAGAAAGCTTCACACATCTATGATCCTCTGGTAGTCTATGTTCTGAACAAAATGGATCTTTGCAGTAATTACATTCAAACGGCATGTCAGTCATATCGCCACAATAAGCACATTTTTCTCTAAGCATTTTACTCAGTCACCAATTGTTTATCTTTAACGTATTGTATAAAACCACTCCAGTCTACCTTCATGTATTTTATAGGATCTTTTAATGGATATTTGACCCAATCTTGCACAATTGAAAACTGGTATTTTTTACTTTCTTCATCTTCAAGAATTTCCAACAACAACACACTTCCCCACACTTTTTCCTTCACATCAATATCTAAAATATTATTAAAACTAACCTCCTGGTTTTTTTTATTTTCTAAATCTGTTCTAAGATGTTCTTCCGTGTAACCATCAATCATAACCATAACATCTTTGTTTTGAATAAATTTTACAACTTGGCGTTGTGTATTGGCACCCCACCACTTCATTTTTGATTCGGTTTTTTTAATAAACATGAGATGCTTATCGGTTAAAATTAACATAATCTCAGCCCCACGACCACTAAAAAACTCTCTAGATTCTTTCCAAACTGAAAGAATATGAGC
>CAZDAA010000088.1:0-3631 GCA_964503555.1 uncultured Candidatus Nitrosopelagicus sp. | reverse complement strand
AAAACTCACCAAACTTTGTAGCCTCTATACTCTGTTCTAGCATAACAAACCTAGAAAGACAGGGACTTCATACAACGCTATTGAAACCAGAACATATTATAGAATCATTTGAGCTGTTAGCATCTGACAAAATACCCAAAGAATCACTAGAAATTATTTTCGAAAGCATCATGTCTGGTAAATCAGGAAATGTCTCAACGGCTATGCAAAGCACAAACGTTTCAAGTATAGACGAGTACAAATTAAATGAAATTTTAGATAAAATTATTCAAAACAACATGGAACTTGTTAAGAAGTTAGAAGATAAAGCGATAACCACTTTGATGGGAATTGCCATGAAAGAAGTGAGAGGTAAAGCTTCAGGAAAAATAGTCAATGAATTACTAGAACAAAAAATAAAAAATACAATAAAGAAATGAAAAAATGATACTGGTTTTAGTTAAATGTTAATTTAACCTCTACTTTTTCTTGTACCTGTTCCTCTGCCAGTAACTCTTGTTGCACCTTTAGATGATTTACTTGCTGTACTTTTTTTGCTACCAACAAGTCTTCTACCTGTTCCTCTGCCAGTAGTAATATATTTGCCAGCAGTGGCTTTATCGCGTTTTGCTTGGTGTTCTTTGAAACCTTTTCCAGAGAAACTTGAAGATTTTTTAGAGTCAGTTTTTCTACTTCCTGTTCCTCTTCCGCTTACTCTTGTAACTTTTGCCATGATAGTTGAAAACATCTTTAGCTTTTAAGGTTTTCATGAGTTTGATTATACTATGCGGGAAGTGGGATTTGAACCCACGAACTCCTAGGAGATAAGGATCTGAACCTTACGCCGTTGACCAGGCTGGGCGACTCCCGCATAAAAGAAAGGAAAAACCCAGAATAAGTTCTTTTTTAGGATCAAAACACAAAAAAAACAAATCAAATTTTGTAGATTATGGAATTTCGGGAGATTTATTGTCATAATTGTCATAAAATCCTTGGTAAATATAATGTAAAATTTTATTCTGAAACTCAGATTGCTGAAATAATACAAACAATCCATGCAGATCATATCAAAATTGGGCATCATGTTGAAATTCGTAGGAAAAAATCTAAATAGATTAATTTATAGAATCATCAAATTCCTTTAGTAGATTTTTTTGTTGTTTGTTCAGTTTTTTTGGAATATCGACTACTAATCTTACATACTGATCACCTCTACCACGAAATCCTTTTCCCGGTAAACCCTTTCCTTTGAGCTTAATAATCGAGTTTGGTTGGCTGCCAGAATCCACATTGATTTTATGGGAACCATCTAGCGTAGGAACTTCAAAACTTTTTCCTAGACTAGCATCTACCATCGTTATATGTGCATCATAAAAAATATCTCTTCCGTCACGTTTGAATTCAGCATGTGTTTGTATACGTACTCGTATTATCAAATCGCCATTTACACCATTTGGTATAGATTCACCCTCACCAGATAATACATAATCTCCATCATCTATACCAGTTGGAAGATCAAATGATAGATGTTTAGTGCCTTTCACTTTTCCTTGTTTACATTTTCTACAGGGTTTTTCTATTATTGATCCCTCTCCACCACATTTTCTACATGGTTGAACAGTTACAAAAGTAGAGAATCCCATATTTCTACTAACTCTAACTTGCCCATGACCTTTACATTCTGCACATGAAGTTTTTGATGTGCCAGGTGAACAACCAGAACCATTACAATCTGGACAATCTACATTTTTTTGTAAATCAATTTCCATTCTTTTTCCATGAAGTACATCTTCCATAGTGAGGGAAGTTTCATATAACATATCACGACCACGTTGTTTCCCAAAACCTCCAAAGCCTCCTCCACCTCCAAATAGATTTTGAAAAATAGAATCAAAACCTCCTGAAGATCTGCCTTGTCCCCCAAACAAATCACTAAATACATCATCAAAGTTGGCTCCAGCTCCTCGAAAGATATCTTCAGTGCTATACCTACCATCTACTCCAGCATGACCGTGTTGATCATAAAGACTACGTTTTTTTGGATCAGATAAAACTGCATATGCTTCTGAAATTTCCTTAAAATGTTCTCCAGCCTCTGGTGATTTGTTTCTATCTGGATGAAATTTTAATGCTAATTTTCTATATTGAGATTTGATCTCATCTATTGAAGCATTTTTTGAAACTCCCACAACTTCATAATAATCACGTTTTGCACTCATAATATATCAAATAATCCTTTACTGTATAAAATATCTAATGTATATATTTTTGAATAGTTTTGATTTGTATATCGTTATTTAGACTGCTCTTCAGTTGGTTTTGATTCTGGTTCAGGTTCTGCATTTTCTTCAGTTGGTTTTGATTCTGGTTCAGGTTCTGCATTTTCTTCAGATTTTGTGCCATCATCTTTTTGCTGATCTGCACCTGGTGGTGGCGCAGCATTTTTGTATATTTCTGTAGTTATCTCATTCACTATTGCTTTTAATGCATCAAGTTTTGTTTTGATTTCGTCTTGATCTTTAGTTAGAGACTCCTTCAATTCCTTCATAGCATCGGTGGCTTTGATTCCCTGTTCCTGTGATATTTTATCCTTCAAATCTTGGTTGATCAGTTTTTCAGTTGTATAGATATAACTTTCTGCTTCATTTTTGATATCAACTGACTCTCTTTTCTTCTTGTCTTCTTCAGCATGTTCTTCTGCATCTTTCTTCATTTTTTCAACTTGTTCATCCGATAATTTTGTAGAAGATTCTATTGTAATTTTAGCATCTTTTCCACTTCCAAGATCTTTTGCTGTTACATTTATGATTCCATTGGCATCAATATCAAATTTGACATTAATTTGTGGAACTCCTCTAGGAGCTGGTAAAATCTCAGTAAGATTAAAACTTCCTAATGAAACATTATCTGCAACCATTGGGCGTTCACCTTGGACTACATTAATCGTAACAGCAGTTTGATTATCAGCAGCTGTTGTGAAAGTTTTATCTTTAGATGTAGGAATTGTTGTATTTCTCTCAATAATTGGTTCACGTACACCGCCTAATGTTTCAATTCCTAATGTTAATGGAGTTACATCAAGTAATACTATATCACTTTCAACATCACCAGCCATAATACCAGCCTGAATAGCAGCTCCAAAAGCAACAGCTTCCATAGGATCAACTCCTGATTCTGGATTTTTCCCAACAGCATTCTCAACAAATTTTTTCACAATAGGCATTCTAGTAGGTCCGCCAACTAGTACAATCTTGGTAATATCTGAAGTTGATATTTTGGCATCCTCAATTGCTTTATCGATTGAAGATTTACATTTTTCAACTAATGATGTTACAAGACTCTCTATCTTAGCTCTTGTTAATTTCACTTGAAGCGTAGTCTTTTCATGGAAATATGGCAAGTTTATTTCAGTTTCCATTACACCTGAAAGTTCAATCTTAGCCTTTTCACAAGCTTCTTGGAGTCGTGCCATGGCTTCCTTATCACTTGAAAGATCAATACCTTCTTTTTTTCTGAATTCTTCTTTGACATAATCCATTATTACTAAATCCATATCAGTACCACCCAGATGAGTATCGCCAGAAGTGCTCATTACTTCAAAGACACCACCTCCCATTTCCATTATTGTTACATCTAGTGTACCACCACCAAA
>CAZDAA010000087.1:0-3634 GCA_964503555.1 uncultured Candidatus Nitrosopelagicus sp. | reverse complement strand
ATTCTAACATATCACGAATTTGCTCGTCAGAAAACCCCATACATCTTCTTATCTAGAACGATATTAAAACGCATTCTTACTATACGTTAGCGCTGAAATGATTCCAGCAATAAAATAAACCTCGTTTGTAGATACTACCAATTCGTTCATATCTTAAATGAGAACCAAGATCCGCATCACTCCAATGTGCTTTATCTGGTCCATACAACAACCATTTCAGCAATCTAATGTCCAAAGATATTATCATGCACTGTTCATATTTTTTTATATCATCACTAGATATTTTCTTAAATCCTTTTCCATTACAGCTTATTGCAATTATCAAATCATCATCATTAGTAGTTTTTAGAATTACTGTGGTATCGGAAACCCAGCATATTTTTTCCCTGATTTTGTTAAAATTTTCATAAGCTTTTGGAACCAATTCTAGTATTTCTGCAATAATAGGCATAGGCTCATTTTCGTATGGCATTTTTTTCCTTGAGAGTATGTCATTAACGTAATTTTTCTTTTCATTTTTATTTATAGGTACATAATTTTTGTTAGCGAGTCCGGCATCAATATCAAACCAACAATCATTATTCAAAATTATTCCACAATATTTTTCCTGATCTACATTATTACGTAGCCATTCATGTGCATCCTCTAATTCAGGTTCTCCTCTATATGGATTCAAAACTGCATTTTTACCACATAATGTATAACGTCCTGCAAAAGGAATGTAATATTTAGGCTGTAGTAATTCTATGTATTTTTTTGCTGTTTGTAGTTTGGCATCTTGTTTTTTTCTTGCTTCTTCTTCTTTTTGAGATTCAGAAAGATTATAGCAGTGTGGCCAAGACGATGCAGCTACATATCCAAGAAGCAATACATCAACTTTCTGATATGTTGATTTGATTATAGACGCTGTATTTTTTGCAATATCAAACGGACAATCATTAGTATTTACGATTACCTGATTTCCATTATCAAATACCGCCATTGTATCTATCTGAGTTGTTTGGAATCTTACCTCGGACAAACCACAGCCCATAATTTTGCCACATACATTTGGATCACAGTTATCAGCAGCCATAATATTTACATGGATATTATTTTTTAACCTAGTTCTCATCCCATGTTCTAGTTCAATTGTTTTAAAACCTAGGTTCTCAATTTTATCTTTAAGAAATTTTTCTGGAAAATTATGAATTAATACTGGGATTTTTTTGTCCAATTTAGATAATGTGTTAGCAGAACTATGATCAGGATGAATATGACTAATGTATATGAAGTCCAGGTCTGAAAAATTTTCTGCTTTAAAATTATACTGAGGGTACATTGCCCATGAACCCAAGTATTCTTCATCTTTCAGCCAAGGATCGCATAATATTTTAACACTGCAACCATTAACGGAATCTTCAATCATATTTGATGCAGAGTTTAATTGTGTGATTTTCATGCAACTTATCTAATTACTAGTTATTATATTATCAATGCTTCGAAGATTTGTTTGTGTGAATCCCTTGATTCTAGATGTAGAGTAAAGTTCAGATTCACTTTTTGATGCAAGCCATTCTAGTAATTTTTTTCCACGACGTAATTTTGCAATTTTAATAGTTCGATTAACTACTTTACTTTTAGAATATTTTCCAATCCTAGTTCCAAAATCCATTCCAAGAAGAATTATTTTTTTTGCCTTAAAGTGATTGGCTAAAAAAACACATCTATCTCCATCTGTAAATCCTCCAAAATTGTTCACTTTTCCCATTGGTTTTGTTTGTGTTGTTCCTATACAATTTTTGAAGTTTTTGACAAAATGAATATTTTCAGAATTATCTCCATGTGCATGTACAACCATTATTGTGTTTGTTCTACCAGCTTTTTTTAATGAGGTTATGTCTCCATCAAGATCTGTTACTATAATATCTGGCTTCAAACCATTTTCAATTATTGCTTTTGTAGCACCATCAGCTACTATTTTTGTAATTTTTTCATGTTTCTTCAAAATTGAAATGCATGTTGGTAATGATGGCCCCGCACCGATGACAAAAACGGGTTTATTTTCTATTAGATCTCTAATTACATTAGTTCGAGTTTTTTTTACTAATAACGAATTTAGTAATTTACATGACAAATTATCTTTCTTTCTCGAATAACCAAAATCCCTCAATATTTCTCTGTATTTAGATTCCCAACCTATTATTGTCATATGACTCAAATTGGTAGGGTTCATGATAAATTATGTGAATAAGTTAGGGACTGTTAGAGTAGGCGGCTCAAATCCCGTAAGAATAATGGGAATTTTAAATACAAGCCCTGAATCATTTTATAAAAAATCCATTTCGGTTAGCAAGCAAAAAATTGCTGACTCGGCCCGCAAAATGGAAGCAGAGGGCGCTGATTTTATAGACGTTGGTGGCATGTCCACTGCACCATATCTGTCAACTCTAGTACCAGAAAAAATTGAGAAGGCTAGAATTATTAATGCAATTAAGATAATCCAACGTACTACTAATTTGCCTATCTCGGTTGATACGTGTAGAGCTAACGTGGCAAAAGAGGCTTTGGAATTAGGTGTTGATATAATCAACGATGTCACGGGTCTAAAACACGATCCAGCCATATCAAAAGTAATTGAGAGATATTGTCCATCGCTTATTCTGTGCGCATATAGTGAAAAAATCATTACTGGGACTCAACTATCGAAAACTAAACATCTGTTAAAAAAAAGTCTGGATATAGCAAAATCCGCAAAAATACCCAAATCTAAAATTGTCCTAGATCCTGCTATAGGATTTTTCAGAGAAAAAGGGAAAAATTCTTTCTTTACAAAAATTAATTCGAATTGGGTTCAAAGAGATTTGTTGATTCTCAAAAATTTGAGAGTAATTAAACTCAAAATGCCACTCCTTGTATCCGTGTCGAATAAATCATTCATAGGGAAAATTTTGAAAAAAGAGAATCCATCAGACAGACTTGCAGGATCATTAACGGCTGAAGCAGTTTGTGTTTTAAATGGAGCAGACATAATTCGTACACATAATGTGGCTGAAACAAAGGAAGTAGTAACAATAGCCAAAAGTCTGTCATAAAAGTAAGAAAGGCTTATAATCAGTTTTTTTTCTACTGTATGAGGTTCGTTTGGATATACGAGAAGGATTAACGTTTGACGATGTTCTTCTTGTACCCAAATTTTCAGATATATCAAGCCGTTCACAGGCAGATCTTTCAACACATCTTTCTAGAAACATTTCCCTGAATATTCCATTAATCAGTGCTAACATGGATACAGTGACAGAGGCGTCAATGGCGGTAACTATTGCTCGTGAAGGTGGTATAGGTATCATACATAGATTTCTAACAATTCAGGAAGAAGTAAACGAAGTCCTAAAAGTCAAACGTTCTGGTAGTGTAATGATAGAAAACCCATATTCTGTTAATCTTGATCAGACCGTTCAAGACGCATTCAGTATAATGAGTGAAAAGGAAGTATCTGGTCTTCTAGTTGTTGATTCTAATTCTAAGCTAGTAGGAATTTTAACCGAGAGAGATATTCTATTTGAACCACCTAATTGTTCTAAGTTGGTTAAGGAATTGATGACAAAGGATGTTGTTTCTGCAAAACCAGGAATAGATTTGGAAGAGGCTAAAC
>CAZDAA010000086.1:0-3640 GCA_964503555.1 uncultured Candidatus Nitrosopelagicus sp. | reverse complement strand
TGTACTATCTAATCCACCGGAAAGTAGTGCAACAACTTTCTTTTTTTCTTGCTTTTCTGTCATAAAACTAACAAGGAATCTACATATACAAACTTTGCAACATACATAAATTCACAAAAACATTTCTTTGAACGATGAAGGCACGCAGAAAAATATTGGAAAAACAATGTAATTCTATTGATTGTGATACTCTTGTCGCATTTGAGCCCGAAAACCTCTTCTATATGACAGGATTCTGGGGTGAGGCAATTGGTATATTAGAAAAGGGTGGAAAGACTACAATTATCGCTCCTGAATTAGAGGCACAAAGAGCAAAGGAAGATTCAGTTGACTGTAATATTATAACTTCACCAAGAGGTTATCCTGCATCTACATTATCTAGTATTGTGAAGAAGAAAAAAATCTGTACTGATTGTCAGAACTACACAACAATGCAATCATTAAAAAAATCAATTCCAAAAATAAAGCAATCTTCTATTCCTTTTTACAATGCACGTCTAATCAAAGACTCTGAAGAAATACGCATACTGAAAAAAACATCTTCTGTAATAGACAAAATGTTTGAACTCTGTACAAAAACTATTGAAAAAGGCAAAAGAGAATCTGAACTGCAGACAACTTTGATGTCATTTGCAAACGCAAATGACCTATTTGATACTGGTTACCGTTCAACCTTAAACCCATTGATAATAGCTAGCGGTCCAAATTCTTCACTTCCACATGCACAAGTTACCAAAAGGAAATTTACAAATGGTGATATGATTACGATAGATTTGACTTTGAGATATAAGGGATATGTTTCTGATGCAACTAGAACATTTGGACTTGGCTCAATCTCTAAGGAAGCAGTAACTGTCTATGAAATTGTAAAGGAATCTCAAAAGGCTGGGTTAAAAGCTGTAAAACCCGGAAAGACTTGTGGATCCGTGGATGATGCATGTAGAAAAATTATAACAGAATATAACTATGGAACACATTTCATTCATTCCACTGGTCATGGAATCGGACTAGATGTTCATGAAAATCCTAACATTTCTGGTAAAAATAAGGAAAAGCTGAAAAAAAATATGGCTATTACCGTTGAACCTGGAATCTATATCCCAAAAAAATTTGGTGTTCGTATAGAAGACTCGTTAATAGTAAAGAGTAGAGCAGATGTCATGCACAAGTTTACGAAAGACTTGATTATAATTTGAAAACACTTTTGATTATCATGATAGTATAACTAATTTTACTAGCTAAAAACCAAAAAAATTTGATTTAGTTTCTTAACTTTAAATTTGTAAAGATAAGTCAGATTGGTTTGAATAACTAATACCTGTTCAATACTAGTTTAAAACGACTTACTAGGTCAAGCTAGTAGAGAGTTGTTTTTGGGCAGTAAGGAACGGTAATATTCAGAATCAATAAACCACAGTAGAACGACCATAGCGCTATGACAAGAACGACATCGCAAAAACACGGTAAACGCGGCTAAAAACGTGATGAATTTTTAACCGTGTTTGTTCGTGTTAAACTCAAATTATAAAATATTTAATCTCTTATTGTCTCCTAAAATCTCTTAAAATATTATTATAATATCACCTAATTTTTTATTAAAATAAAATCAAACATGACATAATTGTCTAGTTTTGTCGACTTTTTTCGCCTTAAACACATTTGTGAAAAATAATCATGAATTGGTATGATCCAGATCATCAATCTAATGGAGCAACATTAGGAGACAATATAGGACATCAGGAAACTGATGACTGGGATTGTGAAATAGAATTAAGTTGCCATAAAAAAGAAAACCAAGGTAGAGTAAGTACAATCTTCATGCGATATCTTCGGGATAAGTATGGACACACAGCTGATAGAGCATTAAAAAGAGCACAAAAACGTGAACAAAGAGAAAGACATACTTCAACCGAACTAGATTCACAGATTATATCGGGTGTATTTTAGAACTTTCTTGGGTTTTCTCTTCTTTCTTTTCGTATTTCTAGTGAACCTTTGATCATAAACATAATACCAATTGCTAAAGAACCAAGCAAGTAAGGGGAATGAAATGCAATATGAGGTAATACACCTAATGGTGCAAGCCACAAAGTAGAAAGTGGAGGAACTAAGACCACTCCAATCAAAATCCAGAACACTCCTCTCATTTTCAATGCATATAGATTACGTCAATCTAATATTAATTCAATAAAATTTTAAGAAGGTACAAAAATATCACAATTAATGATTCAAGGTTTTGCAACTCCAGACGGAACAGCAAGTTTTGCTAGTAAGGCTATGGCACATAAGGAGAATTTTAGAAAGATTCAAAATCTAACATTGTCAAACATTGGAATTGGTACATATCTGGGCAATCCAGACTTGGAAACTGATAACCAGCAAAAAACCGCAATAAAGCAATCTATTCTACAAGGAGTAAATGTGATAGATACTGCCATAAATTATCGCGCACAAAAATCTGAAAGAACCATAGGAAAGGCAGTTTCTGAATTGATTGAAGAAGGAAAAATTAATCGTGATCAGATTTTTGTTTCAACTAAAAACGGTTATGTTACAAATGATGGTGACATACCAGAAGATTTTATGCAATATATTATGAGAGAATTTGGGAAAAAGGGAATAGTAAAAGAAGGCGATATTTCATCGCAATATAACTGCATTACATTACCATTTCTTGAGGATCAGTTGGCACGAAGTCAGAAAAACTTGGGGTTGGATTGTATAGACTTGATGTATCTACATAACGCAGTGGAGGGACAACCACAAATGTCTCATGATGAATTTATTCATCATTTATCCGACATCTTTGAATTTTTTGAGAAACAGAGAAAAGAACAAAATATCAAATTTTATGGGCTTGCAACTTGGGAATGTTTTCGAGTTTCTAGTGACAAACCAAATTATTTATCGTTGTCAGAGATAATCGAACTGGCAAAAAAGATTGGTGGAGATAATCATGGATTTAGGTTTGTTCAACTTCCATACAATCTTAGTTTTGACCAAGCATTTATGCAAAAAAATCAACTAGCAGACTCTAACAACCAAATAACATTTTTGGAGGCTGCTATACATCATAATATTGGAGTTTTTACTAGTGTTCCACTAATGCAGGGTAAACTATTAGAATGGATTAAGAACAATGAAAAATTTACAAATCAAAGCCCATCTGTAGATGCACTTCAGTTTATTAGATCAACTCCAGGGGTTTTAGCCCCATTAATTGGCCATAAGCTAGAATCTCATGTATCTGAAAATTTGCAGGTGTTAAAAATTCCCCCTTATACCGAACAAGAGTTTTATGATCTTTTTAAGAAACTAACTGGATGAGTTATGGTAATTCCTCTTCAACATCAGAACAATGTTTGTGAACCCATACACCCTTGGAGTTTTTTACTATTTCTTTACCTTTTTTGATTGGATCATTACATTCTACACATTTTCCATTAAATCTAGCCTTCAAAGTAACAATATTACAATTATACCTAATTTGAATTAGATGATGAATTTTTTTGACGTTCTAACTCTTTGGTTGTTTCCTAGAGCATTCAATACAAAATTCTCCAACCTCGAAAACATATAGAAGTTTTTTACAATCTTTACATCTTCTTTCTGATCTTGTTTTATCGTAACCGTAAGGCAT
>CAZDAA010000085.1:0-3647 GCA_964503555.1 uncultured Candidatus Nitrosopelagicus sp. | reverse complement strand
ATCCTGATGTGCCAACAATACATACAAACTCTCCGTCGTTAACATTTAGATTTATGCCATCTAATGTCTTGAGTTGTTTTCCATCATGCTTAAAATATTTTTCAATATTCTTGGCTTCTAATTTACCCATTTCTACAAGTCACCATTGTTCACATTTAAAACAGCATTGTAAAAAATTCCATCTAAATTGTAACCATCTCTTCCAAGATATCCCAAGGAATCAGCACGTTCTGCAAATATTATTACAGAATTTTTAATTGGATCTGATGTAATCGTTATATTTGAAAAAGATTCATCGATGATTTTTGTTGGTAATGATTTACCCATATAATCTATCAAAAAACTACTGAAGAGTGATTTTGATTTATCTGGGTTTGAATTTATCCATGTCACTATTTTTTCATGTGATTCTACCCATTTTTGAATAGTTTCAGGGTTATTTTCAAGGTATTCTGTTCTGACTATCAATAACACGGAAGCAAATTCTTCATTAGGCCATAATTTTTCTTCGTTAAATAATCTAATCCCATCTAATTCTTGTACTAATATTGTAGCCCATGGTTCTGGAACCCAAGCTCCATCAATATCACCTTTTGCAAACAAAGTATAGATATCAGGATTTGAAATGTTCAAAACAAAAACGGTTCCTCCGTTTTCAACTGATTTGAGACCGTGTGATTCTAGATAATGTCGAAGAGATACATCCTGACTATTACTTATTTGTGGACTTGCGATGCGTTTCCCATCAAAATTTTCAAGTGATTCTAATCCGGAATTTGGTTGTATGATAAAACTTGCTCCACCACTGGCAGCACCTGATAAAATTTTAATATCTTTACCATCAGATTTTAAAAAGCCATTAATGATTGGGCCTGGTCCAACATAAGCAACATCGATTGAACCTGAAAAGATTGATTCTATTACTTGTGGGCCACTATCAAATAATTTTGTTTCAATTTGTTTTTCTTCACCAATTCCTTTTTCAAAAATTTTTTCTTCTAATCCAACTATTGGTATGATATGTCCAATACTGGGAAAAAATGCAACTCTGATTTTATCCTGATTGATTTGATCAGAATCACTGAAAGAAATTATAGTGATAGCAATAGCTACAATTACTACAATACCACCCGCTGCCATGCCTAAGATTTTCATAAAACAGCGTTATAATTCAGGGTTAAATAGTAAACGGATTTTAGCTCGAGCTATGCCGTAATTTGTAAAATATAATGAAAGCATAAGAGATAAATGCAAAACATATCACTCATTTCCCTTATGAAACAAAAAGCTATACTTGCATTTTCAGGAGGTCTTGACACTTCTGTTGTTGTAAAGTATCTTCAAGCAGAACATAACATGGATGTTATAACGGTCACAGTAGATGTTGGTCAAGGTGATAATTATCAACAAATTTCTAAAAAAGCAAAAAAACTTGGAGTTGTAAAACATTACAATATTGATGCAAAAAAAGAATTTGTGACAGATTATATCTTTCCTTCAATTAAAGCAAATGGATTATACCAAAAAAAATATTGTCTAGCAACTGCACTTGCTCGTCCATTGATTGCGCAAAAGGTTTTACAAATTGCAAAAAAAGAAAAAGTAACTGCACTTGCACATGGATGCTCGGGTAAAGGCAATGATCAAGTTAGATTTGATTTAACTATGCGTGCGGGTTCTAATCTACCAATAATTGCACCTATAAGGGATCTTAATTTAGATAGAACTACTGAATTAAAATTTGCAAAAAAACATGGAATAAAAATTGATAGTGTTGCAAAAAAATTTAGTATTGATCAGAACTTGTGGGGTCGTGCGATTGAAGGTGGAGTATTAGAAAATCCTATCAATGAACCTCCTGATGATGCATTTATTTGGATTAAAACAAAGAATCTTCCAAATAAAGCTGCTTACATGAAAATTAAATTTGAAAAAGGAATTCCTGTTGCAATAGATGGAAAATCTATGAATCCAGTAAAATTAATTGAATATGCTAATAAAAAAGCGGGTTCTCATGGAGTTGGTATTGTTGATCATATTGAAGATCGTGTAGTAGGGATCAAATCACGTGAGGTATATGAAACTCCTGCTGCCTTATGCTTGATTGAAGCTCATTCAGATCTGGAAAAAATGGTTCATACAAAGCATCAAACTAAATTCAAATCATTGGTAGATGATGAATGGTCATGGTTGACATACTCTGGTCTATGGGAAGATCCATTAAGAAAAGATCTTGATATGTTTATACAACAAACACAGAAAACAGTTTCTGGGACAGTTGTGTTAAAATTATTCAAAGGTAGTATTCGTGTAGTTGGACGTGAATCGAAAAATTCCCTATATAGCCACAAAATTGCCACATATGGAAAAGGATCAAAGTTTGATCAAAAACTAGCCAAAGGATTTGTAGAATTGTGGGGAATCCAATCAACAGAAGCTAATAAATTACATAAAAAATCCTGAAAAAAAATAATGAATTGCCCAGAATGTGACGCAGAATTGAATATCCCTGATGATGCCGCTGTTGGTGAAATAATTTCATGTAGTGATTGTGGAGCTGATTTTGAGATTTCTAAGAAAGATGGTTCTACAGTAGAAATTAAACAAGCAGAGACAGTAGGCGAAGATTGGGGAGAGTGATTGTCAAAAATTTGTATTGTATTTGACCGTCTTAGGTCAGAAGAAAAGCTTCTTGAAAAACAAGCTATTGATCTTGGGCATGAAACCAAGATGGTTGATGCAAAAATAACTCATTTTGACACGGATAGTAATAAGCAAAATATAGATTTTGGTGATGTAGTTTTAGAACGTTGTATAAGCTATTACAGGGGACTTCATTTCACTGCTTGTATTGAATTTTTGGATATTCCTATAATCAATAAATTTTCTGTTTCAAGTTTATGTGGAAATAAGATGTTAACATCAATTATATTAAAAAAGAATAATATTCCAACACCTAAAACATACTTTTCTTTTTCTGCTGATGCTGCATTAGAAAACATTGAAAAAATTGGTTACCCATTAATAATAAAACCAGTTGTTGGAAGTTGGGGACGAAGTGTAATACCATTAAAAGATAGAGATACAGCTGATGCAATAATTGAGCAAAGAGGAATTACAGATGGTCCATTAGATAGAATTTTCTATCTTCAAGAAGTTGTTGATAGACCACCAAGAGATATTCGTGTGATAACTGTCAACGATAGACCAATTGCTGCAATGTATAGAAAATCTTCTGGTGGATTTAAGACTAATGTTGCACTTGGTGCAGATCCTGAAATATGTGATATCACAAATGAAATGGAAGATCTATGTACGAAAGCATCAAAAGCAGTAGGCGGAGGTATATTAGGAATAGATTTGATGGAAGATAAGAAAAGAGGATTGATGGTTCACGAGATTAATAATACGGTAGAATTTAAAGGACTAATCAAAGTTTCAAAAACGAACATACCAAAAGAAATGATCGAGTTTGCACTAGACTCAATTAGAAAGTAAACCGATTAATAACAATAAATTATAGCAAATGCGAAGAGTATGACAATGAAGGTAGGAATAGTAGGAGCATCTGGATATGTTGGCGGGGAAGTAGTACGTCTACTGTTAAGTCACCCTGAAGCTGAGGTTTCGATGGTTACATCAACGAA
>CAZDAA010000084.1:0-3687 GCA_964503555.1 uncultured Candidatus Nitrosopelagicus sp. | reverse complement strand
TGAAAAAAATAGGTCAATTCATCTATCCATGGGGAAATGGACATTACTCAAGAATGATGAGGCTCAATACAGTTTTACCAAATTACTTGACTGAAGAACCTGAGATTTTTTATTTCAGTAAGGGTGAAATCTATGAAAAGCTGCTTCAAAAATTTCCAGATAAAAAAGATAACATACATGAAATTTTAATGCCAACACCCATAGATGGAAAAAATGGTCCTAGTGTACCATTATCCTTACTCAATCTATTATTTCCAGTAGCAAAAGAAAAGGCATTAGTTAAACAGATCAAACATTATCTAAAAAAAGAAGCACGGATTTATGACAAAGAAAAGTTTGATGTTGTCATAAATGATGGAGATATGGGTTCTAACGTACTGGCAAAAAATCGTGGTATTCCAAGTCTGTTTGTTACAAATCAATATATGCCAAAACTATGGAAATCTCGCAGTTATTTTTATCCAGCACTTTACTTTGTTGCAAAACAAATTGAAAAAGCATCAATGATATTAGTAGCTGATTCACCTCCACCATATACAATTTGTGAATATAATTTGAATTTCCCAGAAAGTGTCAAAAATAAGGTTACCTATGTTGGTCATTTTTCAGGTAAGGCATCAGTTAGCTCCGAACGCTCAACAAATTTGGAAAATATGGTGAAAGGAACTGATTTTGGATATTGGATGAGAACTGGAAATAAATCAACAAATGATGGAACCGGTCAAAAATATGAAGAAGTTTTCCATGATTCTGAAATGAAAAATGAACGTCGAATAATTTCACATGCTAAAAACGATAAATCCATTGATCAAGTAATTGGAAAAGATGGAAAAAAATATTCATTACTTGATGCATATGAAAAGAAAATTGATTGGATTCAAATTGACATTGGTTTTCTTACAGAAAACGAGAAACAAACAGTAATCAATAATTGTAAATTTTGTGTAATTAATGGATCACATACAGTAATGGGAGAAATAATGGGTACCAATTCAAAACCAATTATTGGTATACCCGTTTATGATGAACATACAAATCAAATTCAATGGGCAGAGGAAAAAAAATTGGGTTTGTTAGCAAAAGACAAAAAGCAAGTCATCAAAGCGGTAAAAACAATAAAGCGAGATTATAACAAATATGAAGAAAGGTTGAAAGAATTTTCTGAAAACTTTGATAATAATGGCGCTGAGAAAACCTCGAAAATTGTTTCAGAAATTCTTGAAAAAAAGAATTAATAGTTTTATGCGATGAGTTTTTGTGTCTGGTACGGGGTATGTTCGATGGGCGAACTGACCAGTAATGGGATGAAGATGTAATCCACGTACCAGACATTTTTTGCGATCAGCCAGATTATGCGAACGCTTTTATGGAAAAAATTTTGTTGGTCATCATTGCCTAATTGCCCTGAATGTACTTTCCGAGAGAGAAAAAAACTAAAAATACAGTTTGAGGCTGAGGCTGAAAAGGCACGTGAGGAGGATACAGAGTATGTGATGCCTCATGATAGGGACATAGGCTCGGATCTTGAATATCCTATGAAACTTGATCCTTCAACGAAACATTTCATTTGTAAGAGATGTGGATTATACGCAACAAGGGAACAAATTTTCGATATACGTGATAAGCTAAACCAACGAGAATCAACAAAGGAAGATAAACAATATGATTACTTGGAATGGTGGCAAAAAAGTAAGAAAGATAAATAGAAAATATAGACAATGGCAAAAAAGAAAGATGATATCCCAGAGTGGGTTACAGATGAAATAAAAAATGCCAAGTTTGGAAAGCCGGAACAATTAACAAGAAATGGATATGTTCTGGAGGTTTATGATAAAGACAACAAAATTGATGCCCAATTTTATGATGCAGTTGAGGATGGACGAACCATAGTTACACTTGATCTGTCAAAAAAGATAAAGATGAATGAGCTTGAAAAGGGCGTTGTTTATGAATTCAAGTTTGATTCACTCAAAGCTCCTTTAGACAAAAAAGTTATTGAATATTTAAAAACCGAGAAGGATCTTGTGATGGATGCAATCTATCAATTTGAATTAACTGAAATCACAATAGTGGATGACGGTTCACGATAATTCTATTTGTTAACGGAATTATTTTGATTTGTTTCTTTTTTCTAGTTGTTTTCTGAATGAACTGCCAATTATTGGATTGATGATGTATGGAAAATTTTGT
The DNA here is from genome assembly GCA_964503555.1 of uncultured Candidatus Nitrosopelagicus sp. Taxonomy (GTDB): domain Archaea; phylum Thermoproteota; class Nitrososphaeria; order Nitrososphaerales; family Nitrosopumilaceae; genus Nitrosopelagicus. The sequence goes on along the minus strand of CAZDAA010000084.1, from coordinate 1,497 downwards.
TTTGCCCAAATTCCAACTCTTGCAACTGAAGGAACAACAATCTCTAATCTTGAAGAATTTGCAGCTTTAAGAATTGCATTTGCAACAGTGTTGGGGCTTAAGGTAACCAATGTAGAACGTTTTGAAAAATTTTCAAAAGATGGATGATCAAATAAAGGAGTATCTACCATTATTGGGCTTACAACAGTAAGACCTACACCTGTTCCAGATAGTTCATGTTTTAGTCCTTCTGAAAAACCGAGCATAGCAAATTTAGTTGCACAATATGAGGCAACGCCTGGGACCCCAAAACTAGCACCTACTGATGCAACATTCACGATATGGCCTCTTCCCTGTTCAATCATATGCGGAAGAAAATTCTTTGTACAGTATATCATACCAAAATAGTTTGTTTCCATCTGTGATTCTATCTCTTCGATGCTTAGTTCTGATACTTTTCCATAAATAACAAATCCTGCATTATTTATCAAAACATCAATTCGACCAAATGTATCTAATACAATATCTGTCATTTCCTTCACTTGTGTTTTATTAGAGACATCACATTGACAAACTAGCGTTGAATCTGTAAATTTTACGAGTTTTTTTTGCAGTTGAAGTAGTTTTTCCTTTCTTCTAGCTACTAAAACAATTTTAGCATTTTTTTTAGCAAATTTGATAGCTGATGCCTCGCCAATTCCGCTTGAAGCACCAGTAATTACAATTACTTTATTCTTGAAATTCATGATTTAGAGTTATAACAGAAAAATAAAGTGGTTTCTATGTGGTAGAATGTTTCTGTTGCATATGACTAGCAAATTCAATATCATGAATCATATCTCCACAAATTGGGCATTTTTGATGAGGTGTTTTAGGTTTTACAAATTTGCCTAAGGCAAGTTTCATTAAAAGAATCCAAGTTACTGCGATTGGAATATAATATGTTGCAATTCTCCAACCTATTACAGCATTCCATTCAAGTCCCTCTTCTGGAATTACCAAATTAAATGGGTTTAGATTGTTAAGATAAGCTACAATACCAAATTCCGCTAATCCAGAACCGCCGATTGTAATTGGTAGATTTCCTATTGCATTTGCACCCATTACAGCCATTACTGATTCTAATAGTTCTATAGTCATACCAACGCCAATGGCTATTGCCAAAAATGAAATACCATAAAATGTCCATGAGACTAAAGACATAAGAAAACCAACCCAAAATACTTTCTTTGATTTCTTTGATCCAAGATTTTCTCTACTCATTGTACAGACCTCTCCAATCCATTCATCAGTTTGTCTTGCATACTTTTCACCACGCACTCCACCAAATTTTGTAAGTAACATTGCTATTCCTTTTGGTAAATGAAAAGTATGTTTTGCTGAAGCGAAAAATAAAACAACCCATAACGTAGTGACAAATATACTAGTTCCTAAAATTATTGCGGCAACAACATAAGCACCATTAAGTAATGCAAAAATTCCAGCAAGAATTGATAAAAGTCCACCAGCAAAAACTTC
>CAZDAA010000083.1:0-3709 GCA_964503555.1 uncultured Candidatus Nitrosopelagicus sp. | reverse complement strand
GTAGCAATTGCACCTATTTCATTACGCACAACATCTCTTAATTCAATCAATAGTTTTTCTTGTGAATTTGTACAATTTTCTTTCAAAACAACAAATGCTATGATTGATTCACCCTTAATTTCATCAGGTATTCCACATACAGCTGCTTCAATTACATCATTGTGTGATACAAGACTGCTTTCAAGTTCTGCAGTACCTATTCTATGACCTGCAATCTTGAGTATATCATCAGCTCTACCAAGTAACCAAAAATAACCATCTGAATCTTTTATAGCATAATCACCAGGATAGTACATACCCTCAAACTTTGACCAATAAACATCAGTGTATTTTTTATCATCCTTCCATAAACCAAGTAACATCCCAGGCCATGGATTTCTTATTACCAATGAACCTTTTGTGTTTGGTGGTGTCTCGTTTCCATTTTCATCAACTACTGCTATATCAACACCTGGAATTGGTTTTGTTGCAGAACCAGGTTTTAATGCAATTGATTCCAATCCTGGAAGCGAAGTAATCATCATTCCGCCAGTTTCTGTTTGCCACCATGTATCAATAATAGGACATTTCTTTTTACCAATGACATTAAAGTACCATTTCCAAACTTCTGGGTTAATTGGCTCACCCACTGTACCAAGCAAGCGTAATGTTGATAGATCAAATGAGTCTGGTATGTGATCACCAAACTTCATGAACATTCTCAATGCAGTAGGTGTTGTATAAAATATACTCACGTTATATTTTTGAATTATTTCCCATATCCTAGACGGTGTAGGATAATCAGGTGCCCCTTCATACATAACTTGTGTTGCACCATGTAAAAGAGGACCATAAGCAACGTAACTATGCCCAGTAACCCAACCTATGTCAGCTGTACAAAAATAAATGTCGTCATCTTTGATATCAAATGCCCATTTGTATGTTGAATAAATATGCGTTAGGTATCCACCAATTCCATGTAACACACCTTTAGGTTTTCCAGTTGTACCTGAGGTGTAAAGTATGTAAAGTGGATCATTACTATCTAACTCTTCAGGACTACATACATCTGATACATTTGTCATCAAATCAGTCCAAAACTTATCTTTTTTATTTATTGTAATTTTATTCTTGATTCTTTCTAAAACAATCACATGTTCAACTGAATCTACTATTGCAGCATTTTCGTCTACGATTTCTTTCAGATTGATTATTTTTCCCTTACGATAACCACCATCTGCGGTGATTATAACCTTAGATTGTGAATCTTCAACACGGCCCTTTAATGATATTGCACTAAATCCAGAAAAAACTACTATGTGTATAGCACCTATCCTTGCACATGCAAGCATAGATATTATTAATTCTGGCACCATTGGTAGGTAAATAGTTACTCTATCACCACTTTTTACGCCTAAAGATTTCAACACATTTGAGAATTTTTTGACTTCTGTGAATAATACTGAATATGAAATTATTCTACTGCTGCCATCTTCGCCTTCCCAAAAGATTGCTGTCTTTGAGGATTTATCATTTTGATGTACATCTAATGTATTGAATGATGCATTAATTTTACCACCGACAAACCATTTCGCAAAAGGAGGTTTCCAATCAAGTGTTTGTTCCCATTCTTTAAACCAGGATATTTTTCTAGCCTGTTCAGCCCAAAATGTGATAGTGTTGGATTCAGCTTTATTCCTAATGTCATTATCAAAATTTCCTAAATTAATTTCATAAGAATCTGTTTTCAACTACTAACAAATAAAGAAAGTTAGTATCTAAATGTTAAAGATAAATGATTACTGGGATTGCATTCTAGATAACCAATCAGGATCATCATTATTCCCATTATCAGGATTTTCATGAGATGTTGGTGATTCAGTATTATCATTTGATGGATTAGATGTAGGTGATTCAGTTACAGTACCGGTGTTAGAATCAAGATAAGACATAGCAGATTCCTGAATCATTGCTTTTGGTTCTTGTATTGCATCTAAACATTCTAACGAAAGATCATTAATACGACTTTGTATATTAGTTACTTCAGTCCTTTCATGAGATAAACGTTCAAGAATATTATGTGTGTGTTTTCGGATGGATTCAAATGTTGGTTCTGATAATTCACCACTTTTGAATTGTACTTTAGCATCAAATAAAATAACCTTGATTGATTTTTCTTGCTCTTCTATTTCTTCTAAACGTAATGTAAGTCTTGACTTTATTTTTTCTTCAATCTCATCTAAATTATGTAATTTTGATTTGTATGTTTGATGGACTAATTCTGCATCTGATTTCATTTCATCATTATCTGATACTATATTATTTAATGCCTTCAAACGTTTAAGAGTTAAACTTTTTTCTCGCAAGATTTTTTGAGCATCAAGTCTCCATTTTGGTATATGAATAACAATACCACCTTGTAATACTAATTGATCATATGGAATTTCTTTTAATCCATCTGAGCCACAATCAACACCCACGGTCTGAATACTTCCATCAATATCAGTCATAGTACCAAGAATTTTGCCAAAGTGTGAACCATACATATCTTTAACATGTTTACCGATTATTGTGGATATGTCATGAGTCATGTATAATGATGTCAGGCGGCATATAACCAAGACAATGTAAAAATGGTTACTCGTTTTTGTAAGAAGAAATTAACTAATTATGCCTGAGTAACTAGATCGTAATTTTAAAATCAGTAATATACAGTGAAATTGATAAATGATTGAGAAAGAAGAACTGAATCAAATCCTGATGTTTGTTGCAAAAAAATGGGTGGACCTCAGCCGAGACCCAGACAATAAAGCTGTGAAAACATTACCAGATAATTTCTGGATGAATTCTACTGGTGGTCCAGCTGGTAATGGTAGATGGATAACAACATTGATGTATACCGAAAATGAAACTGATGCAAATAATTTCAAAGAAGTATTAATCAGGTGGCAAACAAAAGCTCAGCAATCAAAAGCTCAGCAATCAAAATCATCAGATTTAATTCAGATTAATCAAGCAAATAAAAATTAGAATACGTAAAGTATACGTAAATGATGATTATGTCATTGCGATCAAAAAATACTACTATTTTTGATCCGATATAATTTATTACAATCACAAGTTTGTATGAATTATTGCAAGAAAAATTTTCAAAAAGTGAAAAAAAGGAACTCCTAAAACATTTTTCAAATATAGATAGATCAGTATTTGCAATAATCACACCAAAGCAAGTTGATCGTGGTGCACTGATGTCACGATATAGTAGAACTGATAAAAATATGAGAAAAGTTTTTCTTGATGAATTTTTAAAAAATCAAAATCGCGGGGAAGAGTTTTACACAAAAGTTCTTTTAGAATATGGAGATGATTCTGTTGCTGAGCTTGGTGGAGCACAAATTGCGATTGAAGGACTATCAAACATTGCAGTAAAAAAAATTGAGGACCGTAGGATTGGATTTTCTTACTTAGAAAAATCATCAAGATATGTATCCTGGGATAAAAAAATTAATGGTGAATACAAATTTTATCATGATCCAACTATAATCAAATCACGTTATGCTGATGATTATCTACAGGCATGCAATTTTGATTTTGAATTATATAAAAAAAACATAGAACCCATGTTAAAATTAATTCGAGAAAACGATCCTGTAGATAATTATAAGTTTAAGGATTATAATGGTAATGAAAAAAGTTTTCATAAACTTACCAATACTGATAGTATAAAGTC
>CAZDAA010000082.1:0-3732 GCA_964503555.1 uncultured Candidatus Nitrosopelagicus sp. | reverse complement strand
GCTTGTGTTGTACCTATACAATTTTTGAAGTTTTTTGCAAAACTAAGCTTTTCAGAATTATCACCATGGGCATGCACAATCATTATTGTATTTGTTCTACCAGCTTTTTTCAGCGATTTGATATCACCATCAAGATCAGTAACCACAATATCAGGTTTCAAACCATTTTCAATTACTGCTTGTGTAGCACCATCAGCTACAATTTTTGTAATTTTTTTATATTTCTTCAAAATTGGGATGGAAGATTGTAATGATGGACCAGCACCAACTATGAAAACAGGTTTATTCTCTATCAAACGTCTAATTTTTACAAGATCTACTTTTTTTGGTAGTAATGAATCTAATAATCTGCATGATTGATTATCCTTATTTCTTGAATAACCAAATTCTTTCAGAATTTCTCTATATCTTGATTCCCAACCCACAATTGTCATATGACTCAAATTAGCAAGGATCATGATAAATTGTGTGAATAAATTAGGAACTATTTCAGTGGGAGGCTCTAATCCTGTAAGAATAATGGGGATTTTAAACACAAGTCCTGAATCATTTTATAAGAAATCTATCTCAAGTTCCAAACAAAAAATTATTGATACAATTAACAGAATGCAGGAGGAAGGGGCAGATTTTATTGATATCGGGGGCATGTCAACTGCACCATATCTATCAACAATGATAACAGAAAAAATGGAGATAAATCGTATCATCAAGGGAATTAAAATTGTTCAACAGCATTCTAACTTGCCTATTTCTGTAGATACATGTAGATCATCAGTAGCAAAAGAAGCTTTGGAATTGGGTGTTGATATAATCAATGACATTACGGGATTAAAATATGATCCATTAATGCCAAAAATTGTTGAGAAATATTCTCCTTCATTGATCTTATGTGCATATAGTAAAAAAACTATAATTGGTAACCAAGTACAGAAAACAAAAAAATTGTTACAAGAAAGCCTGAATATATCTAAATCTGCGAATATTCCACAATCACAAATTGTTTTAGATCCAAGTATAGGATTTTTTAGAAATAAGGGTAAAAAATCTGCAATATTTACCAAGATAAATTCTGATTGGGTTCAACGCGACATGACAATTTTACAAAATTTAAGAGCAATAAACTTGAATAAGCCCATTCTTGTCTCTGTGTCAAACAAGTCGTTTCTTGGGGAAATACTGAAAAAAGAAAATCCGTCAGATAGACTTTATGGCTCACTTGCTGCAGAGGTCATATCTGTTCTAAATGGAGCACACATAATACGTACGCATAATGTGAGTGAAACAAAAGATGCAGTAACTATTGCTCAAAGATTATCATAAAGACAGGAAAGGCTTATAACGGTTTTTTTTTCTAAGGTATGAGGTTTCATGAGTATAAGAGAAGGATTAACGTTCGACGATGTTCTCCTTGTACCCAAATTTTCAGATATAATTAGTCGGTCACAAACTGATCTAACTACACAACTTTCTAGAAATATCTCGATTAATATTCCATTAATCAGTGCTAACATGGATACAGTAACTGAATCAACAATGGCAGTAACAATTGCACGTGAAGGTGGTATAGGAATAATTCACAGATTTTTAACTATACAGGAAGAAGTTGATGAGGTTCATAAAGTTAAACGTGCTGGAAGTGTAATTATAGAAAATCCATATTTGATTAATCCTGAACAAACAATTCAAGATGCTTTTAACATTATGAATGAAAAGCAGGTATCAGGACTTTTAGTTACTGATTCTAATTCTAAACTAATAGGTATTCTTACTGAGCGTGATGTCTTATTTGAGCCAGTTGATTGTTCTAAATTAGTTAAAGAACTCATGACAAAAGATGTTGTTAGTGCAAAACCTGGCATTGATTTTCAGCAAGCAAAAGAAATCTTAAAAAATAATAGAATTGAAAAATTACCCTTGACTGATGAAAATAACCAAATTAAGGGTCTCATAACTAGCCAGGATATTTCAAATTTAGAAAAATATCCTAATGCATCAAAGGATGAAAAAGGTCGTCCTCTTGTAGGTGCAGCGGTTGGAGTTAAGGGTGATTTTATGCAAAGAACTGAAGCATTACTTGATGCTGGCGTTGATGTTATTGTTGTAGATATAGCGCACGGTCATAGTGAAAATGCCATAAACACAGTAAAAAATATCAAAAAAGCATTTCCAAACTGTGAATTAATTGCTGGAAATGTTGCTACAGCACATGGTACAGAAGATTTGATTAAAGCTGGTGTTGATGCGGTAAAAGTTGGAGTTGGTTCTGGCTCTATTTGTATAACTAGAGTTATCACTGGTTCAGGCGTTCCACAATTAACAGCGGTTTTGGATTGTGCAAAAATTGGTAATGAACATAATATACCAATTATCTCTGATGGCGGAACAAGAACTTCTGGAGACGCCACAAAAGCATTAGCGGCTGGTGCGCATTCAGTTATGATAGGAGGTATTTTAGGCGGAACTGATGAAAGTCCAGGCTCGACAATTTCAAAAAATGGTAAACGCTTTAAGATTTATCGTGGAATGGCTTCCTTGGGCGCTTCACTGGGAAGAAAATCAAAAGACAGTGGTAACGCTGGATTAACAGATGACTTGAATGATTATGTAGCTGAGGGTGTAGAAGGTATGGTTCCGTATAGAGGAAGTGTAACTGATATTATCACTCAAATGACAGGTGGAATTCGTTCAGGTCTAAGTTATTGTGGTGCACATAATATTCAACAAATGCAAAAAAATGCAGAATTTATAAAAATATCTAGAGCTGGATTTGCTGAAAGTCAGCCTCATGATGTTGATGTTATGTAGCTAGTTTTTTATTCAGCCTTTTGGAATTTTTTTTATGTTAAGCAAATACACAATTATCGGTTTAATTGTTGGTTGTGTAATCTGTGGACTCGGCGTAGCTTCTCTAGTTGATTCATTGGCATATCCCAATGAAATTAGAGAAACCAATGATACTTTTGGAGTAGGTGATTCTGATAGAATTAGATTTAATGCACCTGCTGACTCGGTTCAAATGTTCGAAATCACTGGAGATACCTTTGATGTGAAGATCTTTACTCCAAACGAAAAAAATAATGTTGATAATAGCTATAAAGGAAAGGCAACTTTTTCATGGACAAATACAGATGCTGGAGAAAACTTGATTCAAATTCAAAATACCGGCAAATCTGAATTCACTATATCTGGATCATTTGAGTTATCCCGTGATCCATTATTTTTCACGTACCATATACTGGTGATCATAGCGGGTATTGTTGTTATTGGATTTAGTGCAGCGTTTAGCGCAAGGAAACCACGAGGATTCTAATCAAGATTTGTCATAGGATACGTACCTAAAATTTTAAGAAAAGAAGAATTACCTTTTATTTTTTGTAACATTTCTTTAATCACAGAATCATCCTGGCTACCTTCAAAATCAACATAGAAGTTGTATTCCCAAGCTGTATTTTTGTTTGGTCTAGATTCTATCTTTGTTAGGTTTATTTTGTACGTAGCAAACTCCTTGATGATTTGATATAGGGCACCTGCTTCATGTTTTACAGAAAAAATAATTGAAGTTTTCTCCTTTGACGAAGCATTCTGTTTAGACATGAGTGAATCTTGATTAGATTCTTTAGATAAGACAAGAAATCGTGTATAGTTATTTGTATTATCTTCAATTCCCTGTTTAATTATAGGAATACCAAAAATTTCTGCAGCATTCTTACTTGCAATACATGCTACATTATT
>CAZDAA010000081.1:0-3789 GCA_964503555.1 uncultured Candidatus Nitrosopelagicus sp. | reverse complement strand
AGCCAAAAGAAGGAATTCATTTTGATGTAACTGTAATGGATTTTGCAAGTCTATATCCGAGTATTATCAAAGTTAGAAACTTGTCATACGAAACTGTACGCTGCTCACATGATGAATGTAAAAAAAATATGATACCCCAGACAAATCATTGGGTTTGTACAAAGAAAAATGGTCTGACGTCTGTACTCATTGGTTCACTAAGAGATCTAAGAGTAAACTATTACAAAACTATGTCAAAAAACCAAAATCTAACAGATGAAGAAAGACAGCTATACACTGTTGTTGCTGCTGCACTGAAAGTTATACTTAATGCAAGCTATGGGGTTATGGGTGCACAGATATTTCCACTATATTTTTTACCTGCTGCTGAGGCAACAACTGCAACTGGCAGGCATATAATTTTAGATACAATTGAAAAATGTAGAGAATTAAATGTTGATGTTCTTTATGGTGACACAGATTCAATATTTGTGAAAAATCCTACAGAGCAACAGATGCAAACAATAATCGGTCAAGCAAAAAATAATCATGGTGTAGAATTAGAAGTTGAAAAAGAATACAGGTATGTAGTACTGAGTGGTAGAAAAAAGAATTACCTCGGTGTAACAAAAAATGGTAAGGTTGATGTAAAAGGATTGACCGGAAAGAAATCCCATACACCTGCTTTTATCAAATCATTGTTTTTTGATCTTTTAGATATATTAGCAGAAGTAAAAACTACTGATGAGTTTGAAAAAGCAAAAAGTAAAATAAGTTCAAAAATTGCTGAATGTTCACGAAAAATACAGGCTAAAGAAATCCCATTATCAGAACTTGCATTTAATGTCATGCTAAGTAAATCACCTAATGAATATACAAAAACTATACCACAGCATATTCGTGCAGCAAAACAATTGGAATCGATTAGGGAAATAAAAAAAGGTGATAGGATATCATATGTCAAAATTATAAACAAACCTGGAGTGAGGCCTGTTGAAATGGCAAAACAAAGTGAAATAGATTCTTCAAAATATATGGAATTTATGCAAAGTACGCTTGATCAAATAACTTCATCCATGGATATGGATTTTGATACAATTATTGGTAAGCCCAGACAAACAGGGCTTGATCAATTCTTTTGGAATTGATCGGTATGGAATTAGATGAAACAACGATGGCAGTAATTGGAATATTAGCTGGGATCTTAATTTTATCAGGTTGGGTCCCCCAAATTATCAAAGGATATAGAACAAAAAAACTAGATGATGTGTCACAATATTTGATGATATTGATTTTCATTGGTGCAGCATTATGGTTAGTTTATGGAATGGCACTTGATGATGTATATATTATGGGTGTAAATATTGCTGCTATGATTCTTACAATGACTGTCTTATCTATGAAATTAAAATATGAGAAAAAACCAGATTATACGTAAATGTTCATCATAAACTGTAAAAATTATGAAGAGATTGCAGGTGAAAAAATAATAAAACTTGCAAAAATAGCAGAAAAAATTTCAAAAAAATATAAAATTAAAATTGCAATTGCACCTCCACATCATTTAATCCCACTAATTACAAAATTTGGAATTATTGTTCTGGCACAGCATCTAGATGATAAAAAAGTTGGAAGTACTACTGGTTTCATGATACCAGAAATTATAAAAAAATCAAAGATCGATGGTTCAATAATTAACCATAGTGAGCATCGGATCACAGAAAGTGAAATTAAAAATTTGGTAAAACGTCTAAAGAAACTGAAACTCAAAACAATTGTTTGTGTGAAAAATGTTAGTGAGGCAAAAAAATATGCAAAGATAAATCCAACTTTCATAGCAATCGAGCCTCCTGAATTGATTGGAACTGGTAGAGCAATATCAACTGAGAAACCACAATTAATAACAAATTCAATCAATGCTGTACAGTCTGCAAAAAATTCTACCAAGCTACTATGTGGTGCTGGTATTGTTTCTGCGGAAGATGTATCCCGTGCTGTAGAACTTGGTTCCAAAGGAATCCTAGTAGCGAGCGGTGTTATCAAAGCAAAAAATTGGGAAAGTATTCTTAGTGATTTTTCACGTGGATTGGTTTAAAAGCAGCTCAAATCGAGCATACCTCATGAAAAAATTCAGACCTGTTTATGCGTTTGAGGAAGCTGATAGTAAAAATAGAATGCTTCTTGGTGGTAAAGGTGCTGGTTTAAGTGAAATGACACGTCTAAAACTTCCTGTACCACCTGGCTTCACAATCACAACCCAAGTTTGTAACCAATACTATGAAAATGGAAGGAAACTTCCAAAAAATGTAATGCCTTTAGTAATGAAAAATATTGTTAAAATGGAAAAAAAGACAAATAAAAAATGGAATTCTACAAAAAATCCATTACTAGTCTCAGTTAGATCAGGTGCTGCAATTTCTATGCCAGGGATGATGGATACAATTTTGAATTTAGGATTAAATGAAAAGACGGTAGAAGGATTTGCCAAACAAACAAACAATCCACGATTCTCATGGGATTCATACAGAAGATTCATTCAATTATTTGGAAAAGTTGTCTTTGGGGTAGATGACAAAAAGTTTGATAATGTATTAAACGCAACTAAGAAAAAACAAAAAGTGAAAGATGATAGTAAGTTAAATGTTAAATCATTAAAGAAAATTGTTTTAGAATACAAGAAAATTTGTGAAAAGCACACTAAACGAAAATTTCCTGACTCACCTAATGAGCAATTAGAATTAGCAATTGAGGCTGTTTTCAAAAGCTGGATGGGTGAAAGAGCAGTGGTTTATAGACGACAAAACAAAGTTACAAGAGACATTGCAAATGGAACCGCAGTTAATGTGGTTACAATGGTTTTTGGTAATATGGGAGATGATAGTGCAACAGGAGTTGTATTTACTAGAAATGGGCATAATGGTAAAAAAGAACTTGAAGGAGAATATTTGACTAACGCCCAAGGCGAAGACGTTGTTGCGGGAGTAAGAACTGGAAAAAATATTGAAATGCTAAAAAAAGAAATGCCACGATCGTACAAAGAACTGAACAATGCGTGTACAAAACTAGAAAAACACTTCAAAGAAGTACAAGATATAGAGTTTACCGTTGAACAAGGTAAATTCTATTTGTTACAGACAAGAAATGCAAAAATGGCTGCGCAAGGATATGTAAAAACATCTGTAGATATGATAAAAGAGAAATTAATTGACAGAAATAGATCTTTGACAAGAATTCCTGCAGAACAATTAGAGGCATTATTACATAAAACAATTGATGAATCAAAGATTAAGCAATTCAAACAATTAGCAAAAGGAATTGCTGCATCACCTGGTGCTGCAAACGGAATTGCAGTTTTTGATGTGAAAAAAGCAATAGAATTGGGAGAATCAGGGAAAAAAGTGATTTTAATTAGAAAAGAAACTAAACCCGAAGATGTTCCAGCATTCTTTTCATCAGAGGGAATTTTGACAAGCCTTGGTGGAAAGTCATCACATGCCGCAATAGTATCAAGAGGAATGGGTAAATCTTGTATCGTTGGGTGTAATGAATTGAAGATTGATGAGGAATATAACAGATGTAAGGCAAATGGAATAACTGTAAAGGAAAATGATGTGATAACAATAGATGGTACTACTGGTGCTATCTATATCGGTAGTGTGCCAACAGTAAAACCAAAGAAGACAAAAGATTTTGAGACAATTCTTGAGTGGGCCCAAAAAACAAAGAAATTAGGAATTCGTGCAAATGCTGATACTCCAAACGCTGCAAAACTTGCAAGAGAATACGGAGCAGAAGGAATTGGATTATGTA
>CAZDAA010000080.1:0-3817 GCA_964503555.1 uncultured Candidatus Nitrosopelagicus sp. | reverse complement strand
GAAAGTGGGTAGGAAAGAAACAAAACATGCATTTCATTCTTGGCGATGCTGAAACAATCCAGTTTGACACAAAGTTTGACATAATTACGTGTCAATACGCTCTTTTTTTCTTTCCAAATGCAGAAAAAGTATTGAAAAATATGAAGAAATTTCTGAAAAAGAATGGTGTAATTGTAATGAGTGTTCATGGTAAGTTTAACGTACCTTACTTTGATAGCATACTCAAACCAGCAAGGAAGATTATTTCAGATTATCTTCCAAAATATCCAGATATGGATCGTTTTGGAACGAAAGATACATTCAAAGATGTGTTTGTAAGGGCGGGATATGACAGAATTGTTATAAAACAACTACTATTCCGATATAGTCCAGGGACATTTTCAGACTATTGGAATAACTATAAAAAATATTTATCAAAGCCATTAAAAGAAAAATTTAACACATTAAGCAAATTTCAAAAGGCAAACTTTCGGGAGATGGTAAAAGACAACACGTTACAATATACAAAGAAAAATGGAAAGATTGACTTTCCGTGGGAAGTTTTACTGTTAACTGCAAGAAATTAGGTCTAATGAACCATTTTAACTACTGCTTGATTTCATAATATAATATGGATAAAAGAGACTGGATTATTTACAAGAAAAAAGAAATTGGCTGGGCTATTGGAATAGGCATCATGACTATCGGATTTTTGTTCCTTGTAAACAACTTTGGATTAGGAATGTTCAGACCCTAGAATCATAAATATAACATACTTTTTACATTACATAAATTTGGTTTTCTTCAGATTCATGCTAATTTGCAAACCTTTTTCTGCCTGTAATTCAGATAACAAATAATTGGTTTGCACGCCAACACCTAGGGAGATAGCATTGTTATCTCTCTAGGGCATAATGATTAGCTTTTTGAATAACCATCTAGTTTTAGTTTTGTTGGTTGGCTAGATTAGGAAATATACTGAATACCTGACGTTTTACGGCAGATAATTATACGGTTTATTATTTGCATAAAATTGCTGGACGCCAATTAACACTATCAACCCCTTCGGATCCATTTTTACATATGTTAGGGCATAAAATAATATGAAAGTGACAAAAATTTCTGCGGTTACATTATCAGTTTCTGATATGAAAAAGTCAGTAGATTTTTACTCCAAAATTCCAAACTTTAAGATAGTTTATGGTGGATCTGATAGCCAATTCACATCATTTCTGATAGAGGACACAACAAAGTCATATCTTAATTTGAAATTGAATGAAATACATCCACCAAATTTTGGCAGAATTATTTTTTATGTTGATAATGTCGATGAGCTTTTTGCTTACATGGAAAATGATGGAATAATTTCGAGTCTAGGTAAGCTGGAATCTAAACCAGAGGACGCAGAATGGGGTGAACGATTTTTTCACGCATTGGATCCAGATGGTTATAAGCTATCATTTGCAACACCAATTTGAAAAAAATAGACTAACCGAGTGCCCTAGAATGTTTTTGTGTATGTGGTCTTTCACCAGGATATTTTCTTCTCATATGACCAGATGGTCTTGCATACAAAAGTTCGAGGAACCATGATTCATGCTCAATCTCTTCAGCTAGTATATCCTTTGCAATATCATATGTTGCTGGGTCCTTACCCAATGTCATGTTACATATTTTATCCCAGTTTACTATCGCACCTTGCTCTGCTTTGAGACATTTCTCTAGAATTGCAGTTAGATCTGTGGGTTTTGGTGGGAGCTGTAGAAATTCACAGCCAGACATCTTAATGAATTGGGTAGCATCTTTTGGTAGAGAGCCACCAAGTTGATAGATTCTTTCAATACATGATTCAAAGTGACTTAGATCTTCTAATCGAGCATCTTCAATCACACCTTTGATTCCTTCACCATCCATACCAGTACAGTTTGCACGTAATAATGTGAAGTAATAATATGCCGTAAATTCAACAGATGCATTAATCACTAATTCTTTGATAAGAGAATCTACATCAAGTCCATTTTTTTTTAAAATCTCAATACCAACTACAACAGGTTTTTTTGATTTAGCCATGCAGGTTGTAATTCTCACTAAATAAAAAGGATTTTTGTATTTAATTTCTTAAGATTTAAGAAAGTATCAGTATGTATGTTAAGTATGGTAAAGAGTAATTATGAAATTTTGAATCTATCTGATGATGCATCTAAAAAAGAAATTCAAAAAGCTTACAGAACATTGGTACTTCAACATCACTCAGATAGGGGTGGTAACGATGAAAAATTCAAAAGAATTAAGCAGGCATACGAAGACTTGCAAAAAGGTAAAAAATATCCTGATACATTAGATGAAAAGAAGAGTAAGGCAAAATTTTATTCTGGAACTTCAGAAGATGAAAAATTACGAAAAAATCTTCTATTATCCAATGATGTAGCAAAAGAAATGAAAACAGCGGAAGAATGGGTTGCAGCTCTTAGCCGTACCAATACTACTGGTATGCGATTATTTGGTTCAAATGAATTTGGTAAAATGGAGTTTGAAAGAAAACCTACAAAAACATTGTCAATTAAAGGTAAATTTTGGGCTGGTAATTTCAAATATGATAATTCAGTAATGATGTGGGGTAGTATTACAAGTCCATATTTTAGTCCATATGAAAAACATAAAACCCACATACATCTTACAGATGGAAATTTTAGATTGATCGATTCAATTCAAAATAAATATGATATTGATGGTGGAGCAAAAATCACTGTTGATAATGGAGATATGGAAGTTGGTAATGTAAGTGGTAAAAAACGGAGGGTTAGTGATCCACAGGGAAGAGTAGGCATGTCGATTATGAAAGAATATTTCACTGAACTCAAAGCTCTGAATGGAAAACTTGTTGCTGGAAGTGTAACCAATACTGTAAAACTTGATGCTGATACTGTAGTTGCACTAAATTTGGTTGACAATATAAAAATCAAAGGAAGAGAAATACTAGTTTACGGCAGCAAGGTAACATACAATGTAGAATTCTTCTTAAAAAATAATGGCAAAATCAGGTTTTATGATCAAGGTTCAGGCTTTGACATAAGTGATGATTCTACAATATATTTGGAAGATGATAGAATTATAAAAATACGTGATCTAAAACGTGCAAAAATGATCAGTCATGGAGGTAAAGACATTAGCTATGAAGATCTTGTAAACCTTGGTGTTCGAAAAAAATCAAAAGATGGCACATCAAACAATTTTAATTCATTCAAAAAAATATTTGGGAAATAATTGGACCTATTCTGACGACGTATATTTGCCTGAGAGAATAATACATACAAAAATTCCTTTACCAGATATCAGCTTTGCCTTATGCCGTACTCCCTTTGGAATGAATATTGTAGTTGGTGATGTCACCCTGTATTTTTCATCACCAAGCTGAATTTCATATTTCAGTTTATCATTATCAGAAATAATCAGATTAATTTCATCCGCATTGTGTTTATGTAACGAGCTATAGTCCAGCATATTTTTCTGGGCAGAATCAATAACATGAATGGCAATATGGGTATCTGATTTGGGAATTATCTTTTTGCTAAGCATTGAAATACGCTTTATTGGTGCAAAAGTATGAAATTCTACATTTGAGAGTGGTTCCTTGATTCCTTTTTTTATAAATTTCTTATAGCGATTCATAATCTAATTCATTTTTCATACTATAAAATCTAAGTTAAAAACATACTTTGACGTACAGTTTCTATGCTTCGGGATAGGACGTCAGAGTGGTTTGTTCCAAAATTTGGCTCTAGGAATTTTCGAGTAACAATAGGTCTGCTGTTTTTGCCATACACCAGCATCGTCACCT
>CAZDAA010000079.1:0-3823 GCA_964503555.1 uncultured Candidatus Nitrosopelagicus sp. | reverse complement strand
TTATGCAAATTGGTCTGCTTGGAAAAGCTAACGTTGGGAAATCAACATTTTTCTCTGCTGCAACAGAAACTCCAGTTCAGATTGGAAATTTTCCCTTTACAACAATTAAGCCAAATATTGGTATTGCATATGTAAACACTACATGTGCTTGCAAACATTTTAGAATAGAGCATGATAATCCATTATGCATTTCTGGAATTCGATTTGTACCAATCAAGCTTATTGATGTTGCCGGTCTTGTACCAGGAGCACATGAAGGTAAAGGACTAGGAAACCAATTTCTAGATGATGCTAGACAAGCAGAAGCACTCATTCATGTTGTAGATATTTCTGGTTCTACTGATATACAGGGACAGCAGGTAAGTGTGGGTACACATGATCCCAATGAAGATATTAAATTTGTTGAAGAGGAATTCGATTTATGGTTCAAACAAATACTTGAACGTGAATGGCCAAAACTTTCAACTGAGATAGAGAAAAAATCAACCAAACCAGTTGATGCTATTACGGAGCGTTTTAGTGGACTGGGTGTTAAAACTCATCATGTTCATCATGTTTTACAAAATCTGAATCTGTTAACCAAAAAGCCGAAAGAATGGGATAATTCTGATCTTGTCATGTTTGCGCAGATGTTAAGAAAAAATACCAAACCCATGTTAATTGCTGCAAACAAGGCTGATCTGTGTGAAGATTTGGGAATAACAGATGAAATCCACAAAAATAGAGATGTTGTAAATTGTAGTGCAGAAACCGAATTAGTCTTAAAAAAAGCTGCTAAAGCAAATATGATTGATTACATACCTGGAAATGAAAAGTTTGTTCTAAACAAAAATATGAATATGTCTTCAGCACAAAAAGAAGCATTGAATCTAGTAGAAAATGTTTTGTCAAAATTAAATTCCACTGGAATACAAACTGCACTAAATTATGCAGTATTTAGAACACTGAAAATGATTGTTGTTTTTCCCGTAGAGGACGAAACGAAATTATCTAATAAGGATGGTGAAATTATCCCTGATGCTAAACTGTTACCTGATAATGCCACTGCAAAAAATCTTGCAGAAGTAATACATCAAGATATTGCAAAAGGATTTTTGTTTGCTATAGATGTTAAAACAAAACAGAGAATTGGTGCTGATCACCAATTAAAACACGGCGATGTCATTAAAATTGTTTCAAGCTTGAGTAGAGGATAAAATGATCTGTCTTGGAATTGAAAGTACAGCACACACTTTCTCATGCGCAATATTGGATACAAAGGGAAAACAAAGTAAAATTCTTTCTGATATACGTGACATTTACCTTCCTCCTGAAGGTGAGGGAATTCATCCAAGAGAGGCTTCTAGACATCATGTTGAAAAAAGTAGTGATACATTACGTGAAGCTATGAAGAAAGCAAAGATATCTGTAAAAGATATTGATATAATATCATATGCCGCTGGTCCAGGTCTTGGTCCATGTTTGCGCGTAGGCGCAGTAGTAGCTAGAACACTTTCATCTTTCTATAAAATCCCAATCTATCCGGTTAATCATGCTATTGGTCATATTGAATTAGGAAAAATGTTGACTGGTGCAAAAAATCCTCTCGTTCTGCTGGTTTCAGGTGGACATACAATGTTACTAGCCTTTTTGGCAGGAAGATGGAGAGTTTTTGGTGAAACATTAGATATCACTCTAGGACAATTACTTGATCAGTTTGGTAGATCTCTTGGATTTCCATCACCATGTGGACAAAAACTTGAGAAGCTTGCAGAAAAAGGAACAAACTACATTCCTCTTCCTTATTCAGTACGAGGAAATGACGTATCATTTTCTGGGCTACTTTCTGCGACAAAATCGGTTGTTGATAAAAGCACGGAAGACATATGTTTTTCACTTCAGGAGACTGCATTTGCGATGATTTGTGAGGCTACGGAGCGTGCTCTATCTTTTACCAAAAAAAATGAACTAATGATTGTCGGTGGTGTAGCAGCAAATAAAAGATTGTCAACTATGCTTCAAAGCATATCCAAAAGACAAAAATGCAAATTTTTTGCGGTTCCCATAAAATTTGCTGGTGACTGTGGAGCCCAAATTGCTTGCTTGGGATTACTTGAGGCATCTGTCAAAAAAGGAACTGATTTGAAAAACACTTTCGTGAAGCAGTCATGGAGACTTGACACGGTTGATGTTTCCTACTAATTATGACAAATGATTTTTTATAAAATCAATTGAAGAAACAGGTGATGGATCAGTACCATTCAAAATCGAGTGGTATATTGTTGTAAAGTCCAATAAATAAATGAGGTTGATTATTTTGGAAACGATACTTCCTTGAACTGAAACTATTTCTTTATACTCAATCTCATTTTTTTCAAAAAATGATTTTAGAATTTCCCATCGTTCCACAGTTTTAACAAAATCATCTTGCCCTCTAATCAAAACAGGCTGAACATTTGTCTTTTTTTCCCAAGCAACTATACCATTATGACAAGCTTCAATCACATCTTCAGCCATCGCATGTGATTTGGCATTTTCCTGAAACGAGTTTTTAAAACGAATGGCTGCAGCCTTAAGACCCCACGGATAGTATATTACTGGTATTCCAACAATCCATTCAGCTAGAGAAACAGCAGGGTTTGTATCTGAAAGATTTTCTGATGATATTTTGGCATGTTGATTTTTTAGATGTGCGATTGATTCTAACACATCATTTTTTTCAATCGGTAAAATGGGCTTTAGAGTGTTAAGCATCGAATACAAGAAAGCAGGAAATGAAGAACGTGGTGAATGTATTTGTTCAATCTTTCGACATTCAATTTTATTTTTTATACAATACTCTTCCATTTTATTACCAGAAGTGAATCCAATCACTTTACAATTTTGTTTAGTTGCAGAATTTAACACAGAAAGAGTTTCGGTAGTATTCCCAGATATAGTGGTTGTTACAACAAGTGTATCTGAATTTACAGTTTTTGGCAAATGATAACCTTTTACTACAGATACATGAATATTGGATTTTGATAATATTGCAGAAAAGATATCGCTCAATGATCCAGATCCTCCCATACCAGCAAAAACAATATGATCTATCTTATCATATTCAATTGGCTCAGAATCCATATTGAAGCTTGATTCTGCTATCTCTGGCCATTTATCATAAACTTTACACATTCCCAAAGAATCTACCTTATCCAATCTTGAACGATTAATCAATCTACTTTACGATTTCTTCTGACAATAAAATGCTTAACTAATTATTCATACTAGATTGGGCAAGTATTATAACCTCTTTTAGGATTTTCTGAAGGTATATGACACTGAGAACAATAGAATGGAAAAATAATGAAGTAATAATGATAGATCAAACTAAACTGCCAAATGAATTAGTTTTTGTAAAATTTACTGATTATAATGATGTAGCTGAAGCAATTAGAACACTGGTAGTCCGTGGTGCTCCCGCTATTGGTGTATCAGGAGCATTTGGAATGGCATTAGCGGGATTACAAAGCAAGGCGGAAACTAAAGAAGAGTTGTTATCTGATTTAAAAAAAGCACAAAAAATTCTCTTTATGACAAGGCCCACTGCTGTCAATTTAGTTTGGGGCTTGGAGCAAATAATGAAAGTTGCAAAAGAAAATGACTCTGTAGACGAGATCAAAGAATCCATAATTGATAAGGCAAAACAAATGGCTGATGAGGATATCAAAATTAACCAAGAGATGGGAAAACATGGTTCTCAGTTATTCAAAAATAATGATTCGGTAATGACGCATTGTAATGCTGGTGCATTAGCTACTGTGGGATATGGTACAGCTTTAGGTGTTATTAGAGCCACAAAGGA
>CAZDAA010000078.1:0-3825 GCA_964503555.1 uncultured Candidatus Nitrosopelagicus sp. | reverse complement strand
ATCCTGTATTTCTATAATCATGATTTCCACTAATTGCAATTATCTTCTCAACATCAATTTGTGAAATTAGGTTTTTACATTTTTCATACTGCTCAATTAATCCTTCATTAGTAAGATCTCCGGTTATTACAACAGCCTCAGGCTTTAATGAGTTAATTTCATCAATTACTTTTTGAAATACTGCTTCACGGAATTGCGAACCCACATGAAGGTCTGATAACTGAACTATTTCCATATTATAAAAAACAAATCGAACGTTTTAAACAGTTAATGTAATACAAGTTCAACAAATCAAGAAATTTTGAGGGTAGGAATAAATAATTAAAACGTAAGATCATAGTATCATGGCAAAAAAAGCAGCCGTTATCAAAGGAGATGGAATTGGTCCAGAAGTAGTTGACTCGATGCTTCATGTATTAAAAGAATGCAATACACAGATAGAGATCATCAATTGTGAAGCTGGTTCAGAACAATGGGAAAAAAATGGTTCTAAGGATAAATCATACATACCTGACGCTACTATGGAAGTACTAAAAGAATCTGATGCTTGTTTTAAGGGTCCAACCACAACTATACCTAACCCTAATGCACCAAGAAGTGTTGCAGTAACTCTACGTCAGAAATTTGAATTGTTCTCTAATGTTAGACCTATTAAGACATATGAAAGATTAACCCCAAAAAGGAACTTGGATTTTGTTTGTTTTAGAGAGGCTACTGAAGGATTGTACAGCGGTATAGAAGTACAAATATCAGATGATGCAGCTATTGCAATACGTCAGATTACTAGAAATAATTGCAAGAGATTTATATCGTCTGCGGTTGACTGGGCAAAAAAATACAATCTAAAAAAAATGGTTGCTATTACAAAACGAAATATACTCAAAAAAACTGATGGGATATTTTGGAATGAAATGGAAAACTGCATTAAGGAAAACCCTGAAATGAGTCTAGAAGAGATTTACATCGACAACATGGCGCAACAACTAGTTGTCAATCCTGAACAATTCAACAACTCGGTAATACTGAGCACAAATCTTTTCATGGATATAATCTCCGAATTAGCATCAGGAATTGTTGGTTCGATTGGATTAATTTATTCGGCAAACATGGGCAATTCTTATGCCATGTTTGAAGCTGCCCACGGAAGTGCACCATCCTTTAAGGGACAAAACAAAGTAAACCCAACTGCTACTATTCTTGCTGGAGCTTGGATGGCTGAATATCTTGGTGAACCACAAATAAAAGACGCGATATTTTCTGCTACCGAACATGTGATCAATGATGGAAATACCATTACTTTTGATATTGGTGGAAATGCAAACACATCTCAGATGACCGATGCAATAACCACTCTTGCAAAAGAAAAACTAAGAAGATAACTGAATAGCCCTAACAAGTATTAATTCCTCAAAGAATAATTTCTTTCTTGCAAGTATGTCTACATCAAATCCTTCTAGTTTTGTGTAAGAAATTAATTTTTTAAAATCAGAAAGTGATGATGTAACATAGATAAATTTACCACCTGGTTTTACCAGTGATTTAGCCGAGTCGATAATTTTTATTGGAATTTCTAATCCATCTTTGCCGCCGTCTGTTCTGACATCCAACACTTCATCTGTATTTAGGTACGGCATATTACAAACCACAAGATCAAACTGGTGATTTATGACGTCTCCACCATTACAACATATACTATTTGCTATGTGATAATCTTGTTTTCTTAAAACATTGAAAACTAGATCAGTGCCAACAACTAGGGAAAATGATTTCTCGAGAATGGAAGAGAGATAACCCGAGCCAGTACCAATATCTAAGGCGGATTCTCCTTTTTCATCTTTAATATGATCAGCCAAAAAGAACGTATCTTCGGAAGGAGGATAAGGCTCAACTTCTGATAATTTTTTGTGCAATTTTTATAATCTCATCTCCTGATAACTCATCTAGACGCTTTTTGGAAGTTGTGCTTAAATCGAATTGTTTTAAAATATTTTGCAAAGTTTTCCGTCTATATGAAAAAATCCTGTTAACTGTTGAAATCAATTCCTTTGATACTACCCTCGTCTTTTCCAAAAGAATTACTGTGGAATCCACTTTTGGTATAGGTATAAAATTTGATTTTTTTACATTCATTAGAAATTTTATTCTAAACCCATAGTTTGCTAAAACTGATATCGCTTTATGTTCATCTTTTGATGTCAATTTCTTAGCAAATTCTGTCTGCACCATAATAACTGCCCGTGTGAATTTCTTTTGTAGTAACCATTCGATGGCAAACCTACTTTTTGAGTATGGAAGGTTCGAAATGAAAATAGAGAAGTCATGGTTAGAATTAAAACCATCACCATGTTCTAAAATTAAGTTTGAGTAATCAAAATTTGTTTTTGCTGAAATGTGTAAACCATTATCGCTTTCGATTGAATAAACATTCTTGGCGTTCTTACATATGTATGGAATTAAAATTCCATGACCGGTTCCCACTTCAAGTATGACATCATTTCCTGTAATACTTGCATTGGCTACAATAGATTTTGCAATGGTTTTTGATTTAAGAAAATGCTGTCCAAGTTTTTTACGTTTGTTCATCGTTTAACAAAGAGATTCATTCTTGCTTCTCCTGAAATCTCTTCAACTATTCTTTTTGTCAAGTATTTGATTGGTTCCTTCAATCCAGTACGCTCCTCTATATCATGATAACTTTGAAACCGTTCATTTTCTCTCTCTTTTATTATGACATTCATGTATGTTTTACCAATACCAGGAATCAACTCGAGAGCATGAACCCTTGGCGTAAGAGGTTGTGCATTGTTTATGTAATCTACAAATTTTTTTTCATTTGTTGTTACAACTAACTCTGCTATTTTTGGAATTTCATTTTTTGTCAACTCTGAAGTTTTACTATAATCCATCTTTCCTAACACTGATTGAACTTTAGTTCGTCCTTCCTTTCCAATGTATATTCGCTCACCAACATCAAAAGTTGAATTCTCTATCCCTAGTATCTCTAATAGTGTAAGTCTCTCTTCTCCTAGTGCAATTACAATTACTCCTATTCTCCCACGAACTGTTGTTGATTTTGCACGTGACTTGTAATCCAAAACGTATGCATATTCCTCATATTTCCTTAGTTGGGTATTCCCCATTTCCAAAATTATTCACCTAAAATTTACGAGTTCTCATCAATTATTTTGAGGATCTTTTCCAGTGTTTCTGATAGAATCAGTTTCTTCCATCCAAAAGTGAATGAACGTAATTCTGGTAATGACCTAGGTAGAATATTTACAATTTCAACTGCTTCCTCTTCAGTTAAATTACATTGTTTGATTAATTCCTGTTTCATTTTCTTGGCAGCTTTTGGTTCAATCTTAGAAAACTTTGATACATAATCATGCGTCCAACGCTGAATTTGATCCATTGATTCTGCGTCTCCTTTTGATAATATCTCTTTGACTTCAGGTAGAGATATCATTTGTTTCTTTACAACTTCTTCCATAAATTAAACACCGAATGGTTTGATATGATCAAATCTTGTGATTAAGGTTTTCGACTTCTTACCAAGTTTAATGTCAAGAGTTACACTTCTTCTGTCTACCTTGTTTATTGTGCCAACTTTTCCGTGATATCGTCTGTGTGGTAATCCCTTATGTTGTCTAGGATCAATAATCACTAGTGCTTTATCACCCTCATGATATTCACGTAAAAGAAATGAAACACCTCTTGGTTCTTTCTTTGTCATAATAGACCTAGATTTATGCCTAAACCCATGAGAACGGCCAGATGGTTTCTTAGTAGTCATATCAGAATATGACTTGTGACCCTATTTTAATA
>CAZDAA010000077.1:0-3835 GCA_964503555.1 uncultured Candidatus Nitrosopelagicus sp. | reverse complement strand
TAAGTAATGCAAAAATTCCAGCAAGAATTGATAAAAGTCCACCAGCAAAAACTTCGGTTACAATATCAAGAAGTGCAACCCAAGATGCCTTTGATGGTGAAATGCCCTTCTTGGTCATATAATAAATTACGACAAATTCAGCGCCGACAAACATTGGTGTTGTAAATTTGATGAATTCACTACCTACTCTCATCGCTGCTAATCTCTTGATAGAATCAAAATTGCCTAGAAATGATCTTGCAATATAACTTAGTTTCAGACCTTGTAATCCTAATTTTACCATCATGGCTAAGATGGCAGCGATAAATGGTAATACGCCTATAGCGAACACATCATCTAATTTTATGTCAAATTGAATGATGATTATAATAATAGGAATCATAGTTACAGGAATAACTGCAATTCTCCAGTTCATTGCTGAATTTTTATGAATTCAAATATAAGCCAATAAGAAGATATATTCTGACAGAAGATTGAAAGCGATTTTTATAACAGGCACAGCAGGAGCGGGCAAGTCAATACTAGCCTCAAAAATTTTACAGTATTATGAACAAAATGGTGTATTTGCATCAATTCTAAATTTAGATCCAGGTGTTGAATCACTTCCATACAAACCAGATGTTGATGTAAGAGATTATGTTGACATTCTAGCAATAATGAAACAATATGATTTGGGTCCAAATGGTTCCATGATTATGGCAAGTGATCTTATTGCATCAAAGATAGAGCATATAGAAAATCAAGTGAATAAAGTGAATCCAGATTATCTGATAATTGATACTCCAGGACAAATTGAATTATTCGCGTATAGAACTAGTGGACCGTTCTTTGTACATAATCTTAATGCAGATGAAAAACTAAATTTGTTTTTGCATGATGGTACTATGGTCACTTCTCCAAGTAATTTTATTTCAGTTGCCTTACTTGCTGCATCGATCAAATTAAGGCTTGGATTACCAACTGTGAATCTGCTTACAAAAACTGATCTTATTGCTGATAAGCTTGATCAGATTCTAAATTGGTCTTCAAATCCCATGCAGTTAGAAGAATCTGTTGGAAAAGATTTGGATGGAGAAACATATTCTTTGACTAAGGATATAATAAGATCATTAAATCTCGGTGATTTTGTTGATGAATTGATCCCAATATCAAACGTAACTGAAGAGGGAATGGTTAATTTAGAAAGCGCGATTAGTAGAATAATTAACTTGGGTGAAGAGGTAGAAGATTAATGGTTACGAGTGTTAAGGTGCGGGCGCCGTCATCAACAGCAAATTTGGGTCCTGGCTTTGATGTATTTGGTCTAGCATTAAATGCATTTCATGACGAAATAACACTTAGCAAAACTAACAAATCCATTACAAACAAACCATGGCATGGAATTAGAATACTAACTACAGATGATGTACCTAAAGCTCTGCAACAAAATACAGCTGGATTAGTAATCAAATCAATGAAACAAAAATTCAAGATAAAATCTGGGATTGAGATAAGAATTAAGAAAGGAGTTCCAGCTGGATTTGGAATGGGCAGTAGTGCAGCTTCTGCTGCTGCAGCAGCACTAGCATGCAATAGATTGTTTAATCTAAAATTAGATAACAAAACACTAGTCAAATATGCTGGAATAGGGGAAAAAGCAAGTGCTGGAACTATTCACTATGACAACGTTGCAGCATCATTACTTGGTGGATTTGTGGTGGTTAAAATGAAACCATTTGATGTCATTAGATTAGAACCTCCAAAGGACTTGGTTTTGTGCGTAGCAATTCCAAAATTAAAGGTACCAAAGAAAAAGACACAGGTTTCAAGAGCCGTCATTCCAAAGACGGTTAAATTATCAGATTTAACAGAAAATCTGTCAAATGCTGTTAACATCGTCTCTGGATTTTTGCTCAAAGATTCGGATCTTATTGGAAGATCTATTAAGGATGTAATTGTTGAGCCAGCTAGAAAACACTTGATACCGGGTTTTTCAAAGGTAAAGAATAATGCACTTAGTGCAGGAGCTTTAGGTGTTACAATAAGTGGAGCTGGACCATCTGTCATAGCTTTCTGCAAAAAATCTCAAAATGTAAAGAAGGTTGCAAAGTCTATGGAAAAAGGATTTAATTCAGCAAAGATAGATTGTGATACGATTATCTGCAAACCTAGTATTGGTCCTAAGATTAGGGTTTGAAATGAAAAAAGCGGTAGTAGTTTTCAGTGGTGGAATTGACTCTGTTAGTACATGTGCATACTTGAAGTCAAAATATGAGATGTACGGAATTTCTTTTCTTTATGGTCAAAAAGCAAATCAAGAAATAAAAAAAGCAAGAAAGTTTGCAAAAATTTTAGGTTTAAAAAAGCATAAAATTGTAAACATTGATTTCATGAAGGAATTGTATGGGGACACAAACGTTTTGACAAGCTCAAAAAAAAATATTCCTGGTAAATTTGATTACTCGATTGTAGTACCAATCAGAAATGGAATTTTTTTATCTATTGCAACTGCCTGGGCTTTTTCAATCAATGCTTCATTGGTTGCATATGGAGCGCATATGGGTGACAAAAATTATCCTGATTGTAGACCAGCCTTTTCAAAAAAAATTGAATCTTCATTTAACCAAGGAGAAATTGATGGTATTAAATCAGGTATTAGAAAAAAGATAGAAGTTTGGACTCCATACAAAGCAAAATTATCAAAAAAACTGTTATTAAAAAAAGGCTATGATATTTTAGGAGATAGTATTTTCAACACTTGGAGTTGTTATAGTAATGGAAAAGTACAGTGTGGTAAATGTGAATCATGTAATAATCGTAAAGCGGCATTTTTAGAAGCCAATATTGAAGATAAAACAGTCTATCGTTATAATTAACGATTTCCAAGAATTGGTTTTTTCAGAATGAATCCACGTATAAGTAAATACCAGCCAATAAACACTCCACCAACCATACCCCAATATATCCAATTTAGTAATCCTGTATCAGACATTTTTTCCTCTGATGGAGCACAATCAGATTTCCATGATTCCTGTTCACAAATTAGAAGGTTCTTTTCTCCTACCATTTCATCGACTATAGGTATTATTTGAAATGCGATTAGATTTGCGACAGCAAATACAATTGCAAATTCTATAAGATACCAAGTAAAAGTTGGCCAAGATTCCTTTGGAATATGAGCATTATCGCGTCCTACCACAGATCCAATCCGACAAATTGATTATTTATCTTTTAATAATTTTCACAGGAAAGAGGATTTTTTAGGATTTTTGATTAATTCTACTATTCTTTCCTTTTCTTCTTTACGCTCATAAATACCCCTAAAAGCAGCAGATGTAACATTTGCATTATTTCGTACACCTCTCATCTTCATACAAAGATGTTCTGCCTCCGTTACAACAGCAACTCCCTTGACTCCTTCAGCATATAGTTCATCAGCGATGTTTTTTGTCAACCTTTCCTGAATTTGTAATCTTCTAGAATATTTTTCAACTAATCTGACCAGTTTTGATATTCCAAAAACTCTTCCGTCTGGGGAATATACTATCTGAATTTTTCCAAAAAATGGTAACAAATGATGTTCACACATTGAATAAAATTGAATGTCACGTACAATCACAATTTCTGAATCCTCTGAAAACTGTACAGATAATTCAGAATCAGCTTCATATCCATTAAAAATTTCTTTATACACACCCACAATACGTTCAGGGGTTTTAGCTAGTCCTTCTCTTGTTGGGTCTTCGCCAATTTCTATAATCAATTCTCTAATGAGTTTTTTTACTTTTTCTTCATCCATATAATATTGGGAGAAGATTACTGAATATTTATACCTCATCTTTTGAGATTTATTTCC
>CAZDAA010000076.1:0-3975 GCA_964503555.1 uncultured Candidatus Nitrosopelagicus sp. | reverse complement strand
TTCCACCTATAATAAATTACAGTACACCAGCTAACACACTTGGACCATTACTACAATTTACTAAATGTATACTTGTTTCAAAAAATTCAAAAATAATTGGTATCATCACTGCAACAGATACACTAAAGATGATATAATTTTCTATGTTTTTCTGATACCAGTAAATTCTGCGTCAAGTATTTCTTTTCTCACAATTCTGACTATATCATATATCTCAGTTTTAATTATTTCAGATGAGTTACACATTAATCTTACCACTAATCCAGAATTATTTGGTAATATAGTAGAACCACCAGAAACCTCATCATTATTTTTTATAATTGAATTTATTTTTTTATTTAGAATCAATGCGTTCTCATTCTTTGTCAAAATATATACTGATGCTAAAACAGTATGATTACCAAACATTCCAAGTGTATTCATGTTTTGATTTTTTGGTTTTAACATGCAATTATCAATAAATTTAATATTTTTTTCAATATTTTGTCCGATTGTTTTAAGATAACATAGATCATATGAAAATAACTCGCCCATCGCTACTCTTCCTGGTACAATTATTTCTGAATAAATCAATGTTGCAGAAGGATCTACATTTAATGATACCTTTTGATAATATCTAGAATTTCTAAATGGTATTATTTGATCTGGTATGAATTCTAAATAGCAATCCTTTCCAACGTTTATGTTAATCAACTGTGTTGCATAATTAGAATTCATTTTGTAAATCCTAGTTGCACCTTGTGTTGTAATATGGCTTACAGCATTATTTGCTAGAGAAATATCCATTCTATACCTGTCACCTTGTAATATTCCTCCTGATGGTGACATGATAAACAAATGAGCCATATTTGGAAGATTTTCATCATAATACAGTGCTTTTTGAGTATAAAGTGGAACCTGAGAATATTGGTCAGTGATTACAGTTTTATTTTTATCTGAATTTTCCTCAAATTTTAATCTCAAAAGTCCAACCTTGCCTGATTTGCCTACATCCAACTGTTCTATTTTTTTATCATACTCTGAGAATATTGCTGGAATATCATCTGGTTCACAAAATTTTAAATCAGTCATTTTATACTAGTCACCATTTTTTTTGGTGGTTGATCAAACAATACGTCTTCTATTATATGCTGTACCACCGTATCTATGCCTTGATCAGTTTTACAGTTAACAAGTGCATAGGGCTTATTCTTCCTAACAATTTTTGCATCTCTTTCCATCACATCCAGATTTGCATTAACCAATTCTGCAAGATCAATTTTGTTTATAACCAATAGATCAGCCGTTTCTATGCCCAAACCTCTTTTCCTTGGATACTTGTCACCCCCTGAAACATCAATAATATAAATAAAATAATCAGCCAAGGCAGGACTAAACGTTGTTGTAATATTATCACCCCCACTCTCAATTATGATTAAATCTAGATCACTATGTTCGCTTTCCAATTGCTCAATTACGGATAAATTGATTGATGGATCTTCACGTACAGCTGTATGAGGACATCCACCAGTAGCAAGACCGATCACCAAATTTTCAGGAAGTAATCCTTGATCAGTAGCCAAGTTTTGACGCATTCTATCAGCATCTTCCTGTGATATAACATCATTTGAAATAATACTGATCCGATAATTTTTCTTAGCTAAAATAGGTACAACCCTTTCGATAAGCATGCTTTTTCCGCATCCTACAGGACCTCCAATTCCTATCCGTGGTATTCTTTTATTCATTTTAACAAAACCAGTTATGTAATAAACATCTTAGAAAATTGTTGTTCATGCTCGATTTGTATAATATCATATTCGGGTGCAAATTGCCACATATCATCTAATGATTTTGTAATGTATTCCTCACAAGTTTCTGTAATTACAGGTTTTAATTGATGTAAAATTTTTTGGCTTTGAAGATGTTCTATCATTCCTAATCTTAGTGCTGCACCTACCATACTCACAGAAAATCCATAAAGAAAATGTAACACTGACTTTTGTTTATCTATTCCTAATATGTTAGACACCACGCCTGTGACTACCGGATGTGTTCCAGGTGCACGAGATTCTTTTATTGCGTCATGATATTCAAATAATGTATTATTACTAACAAAAGAACCGATACATTTCATCATCTGTGTTCCAGATCTACATGATGCTTCTCGCAATTCTCCGATAAGTTTCATTGCAAATAATGATTTATCACATGTAATTATTTTTTCAACATTGTTTGAACTGGTAAAATCATATGCACACCCAAGTGCCACACAATCAGCAGGTCCAATTTGTTGTTCGATGTTTATTTTTATCAATTCATAAAGATCATCAATACCAGTTATCGTTTTTTCAGAAAAAACAGTCTCTAAACCGTTAGACATTGTATAAAGTCCTGTAGGGAAAAAAGAATCAGAAAGTTGCAGTAAGCTTAAATCGCTAAAGTCAGTGTTCATGTACATCCATACTTTCATGTGGAATAAAGATTTCCTCCTGCGTTGATAAATCAATTTTATTAATCACGTCATGAAATAATTTCTCAAACAATTCCATTTCTGAATCATCATGGATTGGAAAAGAGATTGTTTCATTTTTTATGGAAATTGGCCTATGTCTATTACCTATAATATGACCGACCAAAAGAAATAACCTCTTATCATTTTCAGTAAATCTGACAGTCAGTGTTTTTTCTGATAACTGCTCAATTAGAATAATCTCCGAGTCTTGTGAAATAACATCACCATGATGTAATTTTTTACCAGGATCAATGACTAGGCCTATATCAAACCCATCTTCAGTTTTTTTTCTCAAACGTGATTTTTCCATTTCAATTCTGGACAGAAATAAGTGTCTTAATTTACCCTGCTGTTTTGCATCCTCCACTTTTTTTTCTAACAGATTATCATTGTGTATATTACCAAGAATAGAATTTACAATCAGCATAGAATGTTTATTCATATACTTAGGATTATATTTTTTGTTAAAACCTAAGCATAAATACCACATAACGGAAAGTTATGCATGAATCTTACACCAAGGGAACTTGATAAATTACATATTTTTATGACTGCTGAGCTGGCTAGAAAAAGAAAGGCGAGGGGTTTAAAATTAAATCATCCAGAGTCTGTTGCGATTATTGCTGATCATATTTTAGAGGGAGCACGTGATGGTAAATCAGTTTCCGATTTAATGAGTTCTGGGAAACAAGTTTTAGGAAAAGATGATGTTTTACCAGGTGTAACCGACATTATTCATACAATTCAAGTTGAAGCGACATTTGAGGATGGTACGAAATTGGTCACAGTCCATGACCCCATAGTGTGATAGATATGTTAGCAAGATGGCATACCGACACACCTCATGTTGGTGAATATATACCAACAGATGAAAGTATCAAGGCAAACAAAGACAAAAAAACAATAAGTCTCAACGTTTCAAACACTGGAGATAGACCAATTCAAGTGGGCTCTCATACGCACTTCTCCGAAGCAAACAAAGCATTAGAATTTGATAGAGAAAAATCACTTGGGTTTCATCTAAATATTCCATCTGGTACATCTATCAGATTTGAACCGGGAGAATCAAAACGTGTTGAAGTTGTGGAATTTGGTGGTACCAAAACAATCTTTGGTTTTAGTGGATTGGTAAGTGGGGATTTAAATTCTAAGAAACAAGATGCAATTAAAAAAATCAATGAAAACGGTTTCAAAAATATTTCTGAGGATGTAAAAGAAGGCTCAAATTCACTTGAGATTCAACGTAGCCGATATGTTGCATTATTTGGACCAACAGTTGGTGACAGAGTTAGATTAGCAGATACAGATCTTATTATAGAAATTGAAAAAGATTTGATCAAATATGGCGATGAATTAGTTTTTGGAGGTGGTAAAAGTGCAAGAGATGGATTGGGACAAGCTAGTGGTGTATTACGTGAAAACTCTGCCGATTTGGTAATTACTAATGCTATGATAATTGATCCTGTACTTGGTATCATAAA